>CASFOM010000033.1 GCA_949296295.1 uncultured Alistipes sp.
AGTTTCATATATACATAAAAATAATTGTTCTCTGTTTTTACGGAAAATTTATGATTTTCTGGAAACAATAATTCCAAACGCCGTTTGATGTTTTTTATCCCAATTCCTGAACTTTCTTCTACCTTTTGTTTTACAGCTATTTTGTTCTTTGCTTCAAAAATAAGGTTTTTATCCAATATGCGTATTGAGATAGTGATAAATGACTCTTCAGAAGAATCAACACCATATTTGAAGGCATTTTCTATTAGAGGAATTAATAATAACGGCTCTACGTAATAACTCTCGGCATCCCCTTCCAAACTATAATTTACCTTTGTCTTATTCGTTAATCTTAATTTTTGCAGTCCGATATAATTTTCAATGACATTTAACTCTTCATTTAACGGAACTTTATTTTTATTCGTTTCATATAACATGTAACGTAAAATGGAAGATAGCTTTAATATGGCATCAGGAGAATCCGGAGAGGCTGAAATAGAAAGGGAATAAATGGAATTTAAAGCATTGAAAAGAAAATGAGGATTGATTTGCTGCTTTAAATATTCTAATTCTGAAGCAATCCGTTGTCGTTCCAACTCAACACGATTATCTTCTTCCTGTTTCCAGCGTTGGACAAGACGTAAAACAGTACTCGCCATAAAAATCAATAACAACGGATAAAATATCTGTTGATTTCGACGGGTAAAAGGGTTAAAGGTTTGCCATTGATAAAGTTTGTCTATTTTTCGTTTAATCTCGTCATATTCTTTTTTCTCTATGATACGTTTCTTAAAAGAAATCGGCGCTTCATTCCGTAAGGCTGTTGAATGTGTTTGCAGGTCTTGATATAGAAGTGCTTTCCTTCCTTCTATTTCTAATAAACGGATTCCGCTGAATGTTAATCCCAATAATAGAATAACGGATAGAATATATTTTAATATCTTTTTCCGAAACATCAGTTTGGGAAGAAGTACGGAATAGTTTACATAAAAGATAACTAAATAGATAATCCAGTTCTGACTTCGAAGCTGGTGTTCCCATTCAAAACGATCTATGGCCAACAGATTTAATAAAAGAACAAAAAGCCAGGCTGCTAAATGCAGCCAGACGCTTTTTGTTTTAGAAAATATGTGCGAAAGATTCATGAAGGCTAAATTAATAAAAATATTCTTATGAGCATTGCTTATAGATTTAGATTTTTTAAGTTATTCTTTTAAAATCCGCCCCCTGGCATCGGACGTCCCATAGGAGGGCGACTTCCGCCTTCTCTTCCTCCAGGACCTCCCATAGGTTCGTAGCGACTGGGATCTACTCCTGAAGCTGCCCCTTTACCTCCGTTTTTCATCGTATTAAGTTTATATCCTAAGGTGACTAAGAAATAACGTTGTAATACATTGGAACGGGTATCTTGAATATAGTTGTCGTTAACAGTATGAGAATAGTTCTTTACCTGATTTAATAAGTCGTATGCTGTAAGACGAATTTCGGCACTTCTTGATTTTAAGAATTTTACTCCTACACTTGCACTTAATAAATTGAAACTTGGATCTTCTACTTCACCTGTAGAATTATGACGATAGTTGTATTGGTAATCCACATTTAAGAAAGCGCCTCGGAAGAAAAACCAGTTACAACGGATTCCTGCTGTTTCTTCCAAATAGGTATTATTGGAATTATTCTGATTATTACTGTTGGCATAAGAAAGGGAGGTATTGGAACTAATGGTAAAATCTAAATTCTCGGATACATTACTATTGATGGAGAATCGGAAAGAACCTTCATTTTCTTTGGTATAAGTCTTTTCTCCATTGTATAATGAAGGTAGGCGTTTGTATCTGTATCCCAAGTCGAAGGTTAGGTTACTTTTAATGAAATTTACCGGGAAAGAGTAATTAGCTCCTAATCTTGCATCCCATGCCCCATTAATGTTCGTTAAGGTAGAGACCTGAGCTCCTTTTTGTACCCAAACATCATTGATTTCGGTGTCTTCTGTTAAAAAGTAACTTGAATTTACTATGCTATTGAAGGTGTTTGAGATAGAGCCATAAGCATTAAAAGCTGTTGATTTTTCAATATTATTGGAGGTATAAAAGAAGTTAAAACGACTGTTGTAACTCTGTTTTAAATTGGGATTCCCCGTAGATACCATTAAGGGGTTGTCATTATTTACAACTTCTTGTAACTGACTTACATTGGGTAAATTAGATTGCGTATTGATCCGGAATGTAAAGAATTTTGTCTTGGATACAAATAAGCGTAATGAAGATCGAAAAACAACACTATTGAAATTATAATCATATTTCTTATTTGAAGGGAATAATTGTTGATTATCTATTGTGGAGTTCTGGTAGTCTGCCCCAACACTAAAAGATATTTTATCTTTTACATTATAGTCATATCCCAAACCTCCTCGATTGGTCAAATAACCCCGGTCAAAAGTATTGGATAGTTCATCACTGATATCTTCATACAAACCCGTATTCGGATTTAACAAATAGGTTCGACGGTCTGATTTATCCCAGTTATAATTGGCAGAATAACTCACATTTAAACGTGATGCACTCCCTAAAGCTCGAGTATAACGTAATAGCAAGGAGGCATTGTTTGTATTGGAGCCATTATGAGTGGTTTGATTGATTAATGAGTCTATAATTTCTTGATTCCGAATAAAACTGTTACTTCCGGTCAACAAATTATTGCTTGTGTTGTCTGAAATGGAATATCCTCCTTCTACGGTCAGAAAGTTTTTTGTATCGAAATTGTGTAACCATTGTAATGTACCGGAAAAATTATAGGCATTATTTCGGGTATGATTTCGGGTATCGGCAGAATTCGATTGTAAACCATCTACAATATTTAACAGGGAAGAAGTCGCATTAGATCCTCCATTACTGAAAGAACCTGAAGGTTGGAAAAACAATCGGTTTTTGGAATTAAATCCCCGTTCTAACCGCATATTGAAATTATGTGCATTACTTACACTATTCTGTAAAGAACGACTTGTATAGGTCCTGTCTGTAAAAGTATTCGTCGGAAAATAAACTTGTTCGGAAGAAGAACTGGCTTCTGAAAAATTCCGATTATAAATATAGGCAAATTCGATTTTCGTATAACGGTTATCATCTTTCTTGAATTCGCCGGCATAGTTAAAACTTGCTCCTGTTGCTGTATTAATTCCTCCATTGCTTCTCATCCCACGACTGAAAAAACGACGTCCGCCTCCTGTCGCTGATTGATTTAGATTGTTTGAACCTAAATTGATGGTGAACCGATTGTTGTTGGAGAGTATATTGGTCATTGCCCGAAAACTATAACGGTCATCACTTCCATAACCGCCCGAATAGTCTCCCAATACAACATTATTTTTCTTGATCTTGGTGACGATATTAAGGGTTTTTATTCGAGTCCCATCATCCGCTCCCGTAAATTTTGATTCATCACTTTTCTCTTCGAAAAACTGGATGCTTTCTACTATATCTGCTGGTAAAGTGGAAAGAGCTTCTTGGGGATTGTCTCTAAAATAGGCTTTCCCATCTACATAAACACGTGAAATAGATTCGCCTTGTGTCTCTGCACTCCCATCATCAGATACTGTAAATCCCGGCATCTTCGCTAATAAATCACCGGCTGTGGCATCCGGATTGACTTTTACTGCCGCTGCATTGTACTGAGTAGTATCTCCCAATTGTTTAGCTATCGGAGCTTTGGCGGTTACAACAACATCTCCTGCGTCTAAATTGCTGGGAACTAATCGAATATATTGCGTTAGTAAGTTGTTGTTTTTTATAGGAGTGTATTTGAAAATAAGGGTCTCATATCCCATATAGCTGAATTCTATGGTGTTTTCCTTATTTTTTACTAAACCTGTTAGAGTAAATTCTCCTTTTTCGTTAGCTATTGTACCTTGCATACTATCCAACATAACAGTAGCTCCTATTAAAGGTTCGTTGGTTATGGAATCTACAACGATTCCTTTCAAGCGAACAGAAGAAGCTGTCGAATTCTGCTGGGCATTGCTTGTCATGAATATCATCGACAATAGGGCTGTTAATAAAATAAACCGAATGTTTTTCATGATTGATATAGTTATGTTTTTTTATTTTCTGTCACAAAGATTGTGTCCTGTTATGGAAATACATAGTAAATTAGACAAACAAGGTTTTTTTGTCGATAAACATTCATATCTGATGTCTTTGAAAATAAAAAATGACTATTTTTGCCGCCGAATAAAAATGTCGAGTATGTTCGGTATCTTGATTATCATTTGTTTTTATTTGTTGGGCCAGATTATTGGCCGAATAACCGGAGATTTTATTCCGGGAAGCATTATTGGAATGATTTTGTTGTTTATCGCATTATCTTGTCACATCATAAAACCTCATTATTTGCGCCAAAGTGTTCATTTCTTGATGAATAATATGATTCTTTTTTTTATTCCGGTAGGGGTTGGATTAATGAATTCTTATGATTTGTTACTGGATAATATGCTGGCCATTATTGCTGCTTCCTTAATCAGTACTGTATTGGTTATTATCGTAGTAGGAAGAATGGCTCAAAAAATGGAAAAAAAACGAAATGATGAATAGTCTGACGGGAACTCCCCTATTTTTGTTGGCTCTTACTATCGCGATTTATTTATTAACCCAACGTTTATATAAAAAATTAAAGAGCCCTCTCTTAAACCCATTATTGCTTTCGATTCCGTTATTAATTATTTTGTTAAAATTTTGGAATATTCCATATGAGCATTATCGAAAAGCTACGGAAGTAATTGATTGGTTTTTGGGAATGTCGGTAGTGGCTCTTGGATATATGTTATATGAGCAGCTTGATCATATAAAAGGAAATGTTACGGCCATTTTTACATCTATATTAACGGGTAGTATCGTGGGAATTATCAGTGTCATATTTATTGCCCGTTGGTTGGGGGCTAATGAGCAAATTGTCGCCTCTTTGGAACCTAAATCGGTGACTACTCCGATTGCTGTGTCTGTGGCTTCTCATTCTGGCGGGGTGCCTGCTTTGACTTCTGTGGCTGTAATTGTTGTCGGAATTTTTGGTAGTATGGTTGGCCCTTTTATTTTACAAAAAATGGGCGTGGAAAGTCGGTTGGCCAAAGGGTTGGCATTAGGTGCCGCTTCTCATGCCGTGGGAACAGCAAAAGCTATTGAATTGGGTGCAGTAGAAGGTGCCATCGGAGGTTTGGCTATTGGGTTGATGGGGATGATGACGGCTATATTGATTCCTTTGGTGGAGAAAATATTATAATCGCTTCAGAACTTCAAGCAGCAATTGCCAGAACATATCTACTGTTTTAATCTCAAGCCTTTCATTAGGTGAATGGACTTGTCGGATAGTAGGTCCTACGGAAACCATTTCCAGATGGGGATATTTTTCTAAAAATAAACCACATTCTAATCCTGCATGTACCGTCTTTACTTTTATCTCTTTCTTAAATAACAAGAGATAACTCTCCTTAAAAATATTTAATAAGGAGGAATGGGGAATCGGAGCCCAACCTGGATAGGAATTGCTATGAGATACCTCAGCCCCATAACTCTCAAATACAGTACGGAGTATATGAGCCAACTCCATTTTTTTTGATTCAAGAGAACTGCGTTGGCTTGTTGAGATGGTAATGGTTTTATTCCTGGTTTTTACAGAGGCTAAGTTGGTTGAGGTCTCTACGAAACCTGGAATATCCTGACTCATCGCCATTACTCCATTGGGTAACGTGTACAAAGCTTTTAACAGTTGGACGAAAACGGTTGAGTCAATAGCTTCTTTTTGGTCCGTTTCTTCAAAAGTTGTAGTAATGGATAATCCTGGTTCTGATATATGGTATTCTTGTTTAAAAACGGAGGTTGATTCATTGATGATTCTGAGAATCTCTTCTCGTTTATTTAGAGGAACAAACAAATGTACCGTTGCTTCTCGAGGTATGGCATTACGCAGGTTTCCTCCATCGAAATAGATTAGTTGAAATGGGAGGTTGGCGCTGTATAAATGCATCAATAGTCGAACCATTAATATATTGGCATTAGCTAAATTTTTATTGATGTCATCTCCCGAATGACCTCCTTGTAGTCCGCTGATTACAATTTGTAATAAAAGGGTATGAGAAAGGCGAGGTACAGAGGTATAAGAAAATGTTGCTACCGTGTCAATTCCTCCTGCACAACCAATGAATATTTCACCTTCATCTTCTGAATCCAAATTGATTAAATATTCCGATTGCAACATGTTTTTCCCTAATTCTGAAGCACCGGTTAAACCTGTTTCTTCGTCAATGGTAAAAAGACATTCCAAAGCAGGATGAATAATGTTCTTATTTTCCAATAAAGCCAATTGAATGGCAATTCCTATTCCGCAATCTGCTCCTAAAGTAGTTCCCTGAGCCTTCACCCATTCTGAATCTATAAAAGCACGTATGGAATCTTTTAAAAAGTCGAAATCCGTTTCTGAATTTTTCTCACAAACCATATCTACATGGCTTTGCAGGGCAATAATATGAGACGAGGAAGTATGTTGTGCCGGTTTACAAATAACTAAATTACCTACTTCATCTTGTCGATAAAATAATCCTTGTGTTTGTGCAAACTCCTTGAGATAGGCAATGATCTTTTCTTCATGGCCTGATGGTCGAGGAATTTGTGTAATTCGTTCAAAATAGTACCATACACGTTCTGGAGACAAATCGGATAAATTCATAGAAATACAAATTTTGAATGTTTATTGATATTACAAGGTCATTTTATTTTAACGTTCCCACATATTGATAAGTTCAATGGAGAAGGATATTTCATAAAAGAGGTGGGCTAAATAAACGATTTGCCACACCTCTTTTATGAAACATCCTTTTAAAAAGTTATTTTATGAGTGACGAAATACGGTTGGGAATATCCGTATTATCCATAAGTCCAGAAAAATTTTCGGCTCCTGCTCCCACTGCATAGACCATTACCGGAGAACCCGTATGGGAACCTGTTGTCCATCCTATGGAAGCTTTCTTATTTAGTAATTCTACTGCTCTCCTTCCGCATTTTTGAGGAGATTCTTTGAAATCTGATTTTAATTTTTCCCATTCTTTTTCGGATAGTTTGACCTCTGTTCCAAAACCCATTTTGGCCTTTAATGCAGATTCCGCTTCTTCCCAATTAACACATTTCCCGATTTGTTCAGACATTTCCCCTTTAGAGGCTTTTTGATATTGCAACAGTTTTAAATCTGATTCATATCCGTTTGCATCACATCCTAAACTGCATCCTCCGGTTTCATGATCTGCCGTAAGAACAATCAAGGTTTCGTCCGGATGGGCTTCATAGAAAGCATAGGCCTTGTTGATGGCTGCTTGTAATCCCAGAATTTCTCCTACGGCTCCTGCTGCATCATTAGCATGTGCTGCCCAGTCAATCATGCCGCCTTCTGCCATCAATAAAAATCCTTTGTCTTTAAAATTATGATAAAGGTATTGACTCGAAAATTCTACCAAATCAGATAAAGTCAAATCATCTTCCGTATTTTCTATCTCGTAAGCAAATGAGGCACTGTTGGCTCCTTGGCGTTCTGTAATCAATAACTTGTCGGAGGTTGCCGGACTACTCTCTTTCAAGGCGTCTTTCCCCGCGATATGTTTATAATTTTTTTGTTTATAAAGTTCGTAAACGTTGGTTTTCCCTTCCGGTGAAGGATTCAGAAATCCACTCCCTCCCAGTAAATCAAAACCGCTTTCACTCCCATCAACGGCTATTTCGTAATATTGGTTCCTTGATGGTTGGTGGGCATAAAAAGCTGCTGGTGTAGCATGGTCGATACTCACTGTTGTAATGATACCTACTCCCATATCGTTTGATTTGGCTTCTGTTGCTATGCTATTGACATCTTTTGAATGATCTGAATTCATGCCAATAGTTCCTGGAGAGGTCTTCTTTCCTGAAGCTAATGCTGTTCCTGCTGCTGCGGAATCTGTAATGTAACGGGTGTCCGAATAGGTGGTGGCTAATCCCATGAATGGAAATTGGTTAAATAGTCGAAAATTGCCAATTTTCCCATCTCGTGCCGCCATATAGGCTTCTGTGACATTAATGATGGGCATACCCATTCCATCTCCGATGAAATAAAAAACATATTTGGGTTTTTCTGCTCCCCAAACTACGACAACGGTCGTTAAAAAAGAAATCAGTAAAAGAGATAATTTTTTCATTGTATTTAAATATTAAGTGATGAATCAAATGATTTCTTTGGGGGAATAAAAACAATTAATTTCTGATATAATAGATAAAACAGATAGCCGATTGTAATTCCTAACAAGGTCCCGAAGAATATATCCAATGGGAAATGGACTCCTAAGTAAATACGGGAATAAACAATTAACAGACAAAAACTAAAAATAAGCCATGAAAACCATTTCTTACGTATGAGCAAAGCTGTAAATAGGGAAACTCCAAAACTATTGGCTGCATGGGCGGAAACAGTCCCATAAAGACCTCCTACATATCCGTTTACGGTATGAACCATTCCTGTCAATAAAGGATCATGGGTAGGTCTGAATTTAGGAAGATTGTGCTTGAAAAATCCTGAAATCTGATCTGCAAACAGTACAATGAGAGCGATACATCCTATGGCAACAAGCAAACGTCGCCATCCTGCTTGTCGCCAAATCATCCATAAGGCTAATATGCCAACAGGGGCAAGCATGAATTTGGATGAAAACAGAGACATGCAACAATCCATCATGGATCCTCCATCTCCGTTCAATATTAAAAACAATTCCCTGTCAATAGACAAAATGGTCTCTTTCATAAAATGATTCTATTCTTTATAGGTATGATTTTTTATTGCTTGATAGTATTGTTGTAAATAGCCTTTTAATTGGTTTACTCGTTCTGCTTGTTCTTCCTTGGATATCTGCATCCGTAAATCGTTTCTTTTTTCATAGTCTGAACGATAATCAAAGATACCGATCAACTGTTCTCCATCAAATTGATAAAGTAATGAATCCGTTATCATACCGTATAAACCATCCATATAATCAACAACAAATCTATTTTCTTGGGAACCGTTTATTACATCTTCTCCAAAAGAAAAAAAGGAATGTGGATAGGCTAAAAATCCCAATACTGTAGGCATAATATCCACGTGAGCTGTTAACGTAGAATCTTTTTTTACCGGTAATATCGTATCTCCCGGCATATAATAGAAGATGGGAACAGCATGAGAATAGGGAGAGGATACATACTTGGAATTATCCGCTCCTGAACCGTGATCTGCTGTAATGATGAATAATGTATTATGATACCAGGGCTCTGTCTCTATCTGTTTGAAAAAGTCTCGCAAACATCGATCACTGTATGCGATGGTCTTTTCTATTTCTGCTTTAGGATTATCATAAAAGTCATTTTCCATTCCAGAAGGAAGAGCGAAGGGATGATGCGAAGAAAGAGTAAATAAAGTAGCAAAAAAAGGTTCGGGCAATTCGGATAGTTCTTGAGCTACAAAGGGAAAAAATTTATGATCCCAAATCCCCCATTTCCCGTCAAAATCATTACTTCCGTTTTCGGATTCATAATCTTCTCGTGATACAAAATGTTCTACTCCTGCCATTTGTCCAAAAGCCACAAAACTCATGGAAGAACGGGTAGCGCCATGGAAAAAGGCGGTATGGTAACCTCCTTCCTTCAATATGGAGGGTAAAGCATGATAACTTCCTACGGATTGAGGCAAAGCCATGAAATCTTCTCGAAAAGAAGGGATAGAGGCCCAGATGGCCGGTAATGCATCAATACTTCTTTTCCCACTCTGATAGGCATGGGTGAACAATAGGCCGTGATTAAATAAAGAGTCAAGAAAAGGGGTACAGCTTGGTTTGTCTCCCCATTGGTCTGATAAGGATTTAAAATGGGCGGAACCAAAACTTTCAAGTACTAATAGCATGATATTGGGTCGTCCAAGATTTATTTTTATACTATCTGCCGGAGCGTGTATCGGAGAATAAATGGCAGCAGCTTCCTGCTCAGGAAAATAGGAGAGGATAGGAACCTGTTTATGAATGGTACGAATCAAACAGAAGGGATTGCTTAAAATTAAAGAAGAATAAGCGGGTTTTACAAAAAGGGTCGCGTCACTAACGGTAAGAGGGAAAGAGGCTTTTGAAAGAGTAAATCCGCGTATGGCAAAAATGGCAAAACCTCCTGTAAAAAGGAATAAAAACCACTGAAATATGTAAAATAACGGGCGAGAAAGGATAAATCGTTCGCCGGGGAGTAAACGAATAAAGCGACAGCCTACCCGATAAAGAATAAATACCATGAAAAGCCAGACAAGTACCCCCCACCAGTAATCTTGAAGAAAAGAACCCATAAGGTTACCGATATTTTCTTCTCCAAAATAATGAAAATCATCCGAGGCGATGCGGGCTAATTTGAACGGATAATAAAAGGTGTCAGCTATATTGAGTAATAGTCCTAAAGCATTGGGTAAAAGATAGAAAAAACAAGTGAATATTTGCCATAACTTTTTTTCCCTGAAATAAAAAGGAATCAGAGAAAAAAGAATAAAAGGTAAATTAATATAAAATATGGAAGCAGAGTCAAAGACAAAAGCTCCCCGAAATATTGTACTCCATTCCGATAAAGGAATAGGTCCGAATAACTCCTTGTTGTAAAAATAAAAAATGAATCGACAAATAATGTATAATAAATACAACAATATGATTCTCAGAATGAAAACGATATAATTATTGGATAAACCCTGTCTTTTCATAAATAAATTTTTGATGTGTGTAAAGGTACTGTTTTTTGTAAAATAATACATAATTATCGATTATGTTTTTATTGTTTTTATTGAAAGAGAAGAAGGGATAAGGCAAGCTATTGCTTTAAAATAGTTATGTTTGGCAGTTGTAAACCAGGATTGATTAATCGATATAAAAAAGAAATTCAGCGTCAAAATTTCAGACTCTGTCTATCCCTTTTGCTTTCTTTTACAGGCTAACTTACTTTTGTAATACCAAAAAAATGAAAAAAATGAGAATAAAACGATTAACTGCCATAATGGGGGCTTACTGGATATGCCAGAATATTCTCGGATATCCTTTGTTTGCACAAGAGAAAATGGCTTTGCCGGACAGTTCATTAATACCGGTAAACACAGAATTATCTTCAACCGATTTGCCTGAAAAATGGACATTGGAAGATTGTATTAATTATGCATTGAAAGAGAATATCTCATTGCAAAAAAGCAGAA
>CASFOM010000034.1 GCA_949296295.1 uncultured Alistipes sp.
CCGTAATATAGGAACCATTTGCCGTTGAAGGGGACCAACCCTTCGATGAATACGGTTCCGTCGGCATATTGACCGCTTTTTTCAAAGTCGGCTTCGGGGAAGAAGAAGGGTTTGTCCAAACGGGCAATGGCCTGATACGGATTTTCTTTGTCAAAGAGTACCTGTCCGGCGCTGTATGTTCCGGGGTTTGCGGAGGTATCCCGTTTTTCATCCGTACGGTTTTTCCCGTTGTAAAGGAGCAGTATCCCCTGGTCGGTAATGATTGCCGGGGGGCCGCATTCGGTCAGTTCGCTGTCGAAATATCCTTCCCTTGGGAAGATTAATCCCAACAATTCATTGTCCGGTCCCAATACGGGTTCCCAGTGAATCAGGTCGTCGGAGGTGGCCGCCGCTACCATGTGTTCGCCCCAATACATCAGGTATTTCCCGTTGATTTTGGTGATGACCGGTTTTCCGTCCACGATTCGGGTGACGAATGATCCGGATTTGCAGGCCATATCTCGGAACCGTCCGTTGTATGCTTCGGCGAAAGCGGGTCCGTGCTTTTCCCAGTGTATGAGGTCGCGGGAGGTGGCGATGGACAATCTGGGCACCTCTCTGTTCCATGAGGTATATGCCATGACATATACTCCCTCTTCCGTTACGGCCACCCGCGGGTCTTCGCAACCTCCCTCCCATTCATATTCCTTCATGTTGTCTTTTGCGGGAAACATGACGGGAGAGGAGCTTCGTATCATGGTCGTTCCGTCGGTTGTTTCGGCGATACCGATTCGAGAGGTTCTTCGTCCTATGCCTTGCGCCGAGTTGTCTTCGGCCCGGTACAACACATATATCTTCCCGTCCTTGATTACGGCAGCGGGGTTGAATGTGTCGCTTTCTTCCCACCTTATCAAGGTGTCCCTCATGGGACAGAGAAATTGACTGGTCGTTTTGGGCGTGATGACGGGATTCACGCCGT
This sequence comes from uncultured Alistipes sp., assembly GCA_949296295.1. Lineage (GTDB taxonomy): Bacteria > Bacteroidota > Bacteroidia > Bacteroidales > Rikenellaceae > CASDZK01. Next base: position 959 of record CASFOM010000034.1, read on the forward strand.
CAGGTCGGATGAAAGGTCCTAAAGCCCAATCCGGGAGAGAGTCCGGCTGTTGTGCCGTTCTGTTTGAGCAGGCTGTTGCTGCAAGAGCCCCTGCCACTATTATTCCCCATTTCCGGAGCTTGATTGCCCCCTTCTCCCGCAGGAGAAATTTTTTCAGACCGCTATTACTCATAAGTGTATGTGTTTTGTTTGTACAGTTTTTTTCAAATTGTTTCCCGTTAATTTCTCCGGATGTTCCGACTTACAGGGATGTTTTTTCGGATATATTCCCTTTTCCCCATTTTCCCATGTCAATATCGGCGACAAGATAGGTGCTTCCGCCAATATATATCATATCTTCCGGTCCGGCCATTGTTACGGCTTTTTCTATGGCTTCGTTCACCTCGGCCACCGCGGTTCCGGACAATCCGGAATCTTCCGCTTTTCGTTTTAGTTCCTGTTCCTCCAACCCTCTGGGGCAGGAAGGGCGGGTAAAGAAATATGTGGCCTCTTTGGGTAACAGGGGAAATATTCTGCCCAGTTCCTTGTCCCGAACAAATCCGATAATCATATACAGCTTCCGGAAACGACAGGTGTTGATTTGCCGCATGGTCTGTTGCAACCCGTTTGCGTTGTGTCCGGTGTCGCATACCATATATGGAGCGCGGTTCAATACCTGCCATCGTCCCTGCAATCCGGTTGAGCGGGCGCACCGTTCGGCACCCTGTTCCACCGCTTGCCTTGAAAGGGAAACCCCTACGCTGTTCAATACCTCTGCGGCAGTGAGTACCGTCAGGATATTCTTTTTCTGATAATCTCCCAACAGGTCACAGTTGAGGTGAAAGAGGTATCCGTCGGTAAGACTCTGCAGTTCAAAGGTCTGATACTCCTCGTGCTTGATGGCGTTGATGCAGGCGAACCGTTTGTCGGCAAAGGTGATGGGAGCCTGTCCCTCATGGGCTTTCTGAATGAATACGGCGGCTGTTTCGGGGCGAGTCTCACCGATAATGACGGGGGTTTGAGGCTTGATGATACCGGCCTTTTCCCCGGCGATTTTCTGGAGGGTGTCTCCTAACCATTCCGTATGGTCATAATCGATGTTTGTAATGACGGAGATCAGCGGGGATATGATGTTCGTAGCATCCAGTCTTCCCCCCATTCCGGTCTCTATTACGGCGATATCCGTTCCTCTTCGGGCGAAGCAGTCGAAAGCCATGACCGTTACAATCTCAAAGAACGAGGGCCGTATCTGTTCTATATCCTTCTGCATCCGTTCGATGAATCGGGTGACCTCTTCGGGTTCTATGAGGGCCCCGTTGATGCGTATCCGTTCTCTGAAATCGTGGAGATGGGGCGAGGTAAAGAGCCCGGTGTTGTATCCGGTGGCCATGAGGATAGATGCGATTAGGTGCGCGGTTGACCCCTTCCCGTTTGTTCCGGCTATATGTATTGTCCTGAGTTGTTTTTGAGGATTCCCGGCGGCTTCACACAAAGCCTCTATCTTTTCTGTTCCGGGGTTCATCGCTTTTCCCCCGACCTGCTGGAACATGGGAATCGCCAGCAGATACTCCATCGCTTCCTGATGTGTCATTGTTGTTTTATTTCAGATATTTATCCAACCAACCGAAAAATTCTCTATGCCAGAGCAATGCGTTCTGAGGTTTGAAGACCTGATGTCCTTCATCTTCGAAAGCCACCAGTCGGGCATCTAAACCGTTGAGCCTTGCGGCGGTAAAAGCCTGGAGACTTTCGGTATAAGGGATTCTGAAATCCTGCAATCCGACAATGATGAGTATGGGCGTATCCCATTGGTCCGCAAATTTATGAGGAGAGTTCTCATAGGAACGTTTCGTGACGGGATCCTTTTTCCAGTAGGGTCCTCCTATGTCGTTGTTCGGGAACCAGAGTTCTTCCGTAGAGAGATAGAAACTTTCAAAGTTGAACATCCCGCAATGAGCGATAAAAGCCTTGAAGCGTTTGTCGTGGTGTCCTGCGAGGTAATATACGGAATACCCTCCGTAGCTTGCCCCGACACATCCTCTTCGGTCTTTGTCCACCCAGGGTTCCTGAGAGACGTCGTCGATGGCACTGAGGTAGTCGCGTATGTTCTGTCCGCTGTAATCACCGGAAATCTGATCCAGCCATTCCTGCCCGAAAGAGGGTAATCCTCTTCTGTTGGGAGCCACCACAACATATCCCTGTGCGGCAATCAGAGCTAAGTTCCATCGATAGCTCCAACGTTGGCTGACGACACTTTGCGGACCTCCCTGACAATATAGAAGGGTAGGGTATTTCTTTTCCGGGTTGAAGTCGGGGGGCAAGAGTACCCAGGTCAGCATCTGTTTCCCGTCGGTGGTCTTTACCCACCGTTTTTGTATCTCACCCATTCGTACGTTTTCGTATATCGTTTTGTTGAGGAACGACAGCTGAGTGTCTCCGGGTTTTCCGGGTTCCACGATGAACATTTCGGGAGCCATGGTCAAAGTGGTCTTTACGGCAAGGAGTTTCCCGTTGGCCTGATGTATCTCGGTATAGTCATGCAACCCTTCCGTCAGTACCTCTACCTGAGGAGCGGCATCTTGGTTCTCTCCCTGTACCGAGGTCTTTACCCGGCATATCTGATGGGTTGCCTGCATGGGAGCAATGAAGTACACCGTTTCGTTTCCGTCCCATACAAGACTTTGTGCATTGTAGTCAAACCCTTCTGTCAGGTCCTGTTTCTCTCCAGTCTCCAAATCCATGATGAACAATCGTTCCTTGTCCGATTCATTTCCTGCCCGTCTCATGCTTGACCAGGCTATCTTCCTGTCATTGGGAGCAAATACGGGTTTCCGGTCATATCCGGGCATCCCTTCCGTAAGATTTTTCGTTTCTCCGGACGCCAAGTCATAAAGGTAAATATCGGAATCGGTACTTTCCGCATACTCTTTCCCGCTCATTTTTTTCGCGGTATAGGCGATTTTTGTTCCCTGATTGTTCCACGCTATCTCTGCAGGATCGAAATAGGGAGCGAGCGGTACATCCCAGTTTCCACCTTCCGTAATGTCCTTCGCATTTTCTATCTTTCCGTTATGGAAGTCGGCAACGAACAGATGGCTGTATGTCCCGTCCAACCAGTAGCTCCAGTGTCTGGCCATCAGGTCGTCGTATATCATGGCGCCTGCTTTGGGCAGGTCGGGATGTCGGTCTTTTGCGGTGCTGTCCACCTTAACCTGTGCGGTGTACCATACTTTGTTTCCGTCGGGAGATAGTTCAAAAGCGGCAATCTCCGTTCCGAATCCGGGGAGCTGTTTTGGGTTGCTTCCGTCGGCATTCATTACCCACAACTGTTGTTTTCCCGTTCTGTCGGAAAGGAAATAAATGGTTTTCCCGTCCGGAGCAAACCGGGCATTCCCGTCTTTGTGATTTCCTCGTGTGAGCCGTATTGCTGCGGTATCCCCCATCTGCTGTGCGTATAGATTGGTGTAGCTTTTGTTGTTGGCAACATCCACGACAGAAACGGCATATACGGTTGTTTTCCCGTCGGGGGATAGGATGACTTCTCCCAACCGTTTCATCTTCAACATGACCTCGGTCGTGAATTTCCCGGCTTTCATCTCTTCTGCTGTCAATACCGGTTCGAAGAGTTCCGGTTCTGCGTTTTTCTTTGCCTGCTGACAAGAGAATAATGTTGCTAAAGAAAAAAACATGGCTGCTTTAAATGTACTGTTCATCATATTTTATTCACAAGGTTTCTATTCTATTCTGTTCTTTGTTTATCCAGTCCGTTTCCGTAACTGTTTATGAATTTTACTGACGCATCTTCTTCTTGTTCCGGGGATGAGCAAGTTTGTATCGATTCCCGTCCTGACCAGTTTCCCCTTTCCTTTTCTTCCTCCCTTTTCTCTCTTCTTTTTTTCTCCTTCCTTCCCCTTCTTTTTTCTCTCACTCTCACCTTCTCTCACTCTCACCTTCACCTTTTCCTTCTTACACTCTCTCCTTCTTACACCCTCTCCTTTTTCTCTCCCTCTCCTCTTTCTTTGCACGCATGCCTCTCTTTTTTGTCTCACTCCTCTCTTTTCGGGGAATTTCCGATGTTTTTTAAAGGATGTATCCTCCGGCTTCAAATACGTCACGTATGGTGTGATAGGAGCCTTTCAAATGGTCTGCTATCTTGCTTTCCGGGACCCATGCGATATCGGTGATACCCTCTTCCGTCTGAGGTTTTATTTTGGCCGTACCGTCATATTGCATATCATACCAGGTGGTATCTTTAACCAACCATTCTCCTTTCATTTCATAAAGGTGGAATGTTTCAGCAATGGGTGTTTCCCGGATGATGTTTATATTGTTTAATTCCAAACCGCACTCTTCACTGACTTCTCTTTTGGCGCATTGCTGGATTTGTTCTCCGGGTTCCATCTTTCCTTTGGGTAAATCCCATCGTTCCCAACGGAAAATCATCAGTATCTCTTTCCGGTTGTTTTTGACTAATCCTCCACCGGCCTTTAATATTCTGAATTGGGAGAAAAAGTTTTTCAGTACTGTATCCGGATTTTCACAGAGGAAAACAATCCGATCGTATTGTTCCAAAGTTTTTTCCCGTAATTCGTTCCAACAGAGTTTTTTTTGAGATTCTTCAGAAAATAATATTGTATCCTTTCCGTTATATTTTTCGGTATTTTTATCGAAAATAATAACTTTGTCGTTAAAATAAACTTTATACATAATACCTAATAATATAGTTTTTTTGAATTTATGAACGCATCGACACCTCAGGAAATTGCCCGAATGCTCTTGCAAATTAAGGCAATAAAATTAAATCCGGCAAACCCTTTTACGTGGGCTTCAGGATGGCATTCACCCATTTATTGCGATAACCGCAAGACGTTGTCCTATCCGTCGGCGCGGAAACAAATATACGAAAGTTTTGCGTCGTTGATTACCGCGCAATATCCGGAAGTAGAGGTGTTGGCAGGGGTAGCGACAGGCGCGATAGCGCATGGTGTTCTGGTAGCGGAAGCGATGGGAAAACCGTTTATTTATGTTCGTTCAGCGCCGAAAGATCATGGATTGTCGAATCAGGTAGAAGGAGAGGTTTCTCCGGGAGCAAAAGTGGTGGTAGTGGAAGACTTGGTTTCTACGGGAGGGAGCAGTTTGAACGCTGTATCGGCGTTGCGTACGGCAGGATGTGATGTTTTGGGGATGATGGCTATTTTTACGTATGGTTTTCCTACGGCAGTGGATAATTTCTCCAAGGCAGGGGTTTCCCTGACGACGTTGAGCAATTATGAGACGTTGATAGAGGTTGCGAAGGAACAACAATATGTTACGGAGGAAGAGCTTGAAACTCTTAGGGAATGGCGCAAGAATCCCTCTGTTTGGGGAAAATAGTAATTAAAAGGGAGGGGATGTCTTTCCGGAAAAAGTCCCGAAGAGAGGCGGAGTGTGTTTCCTTCGGGAGTAAGGACGGGAAGTCAGAACAGGAAAATAATGCATTAAGAAATCATGACAGAATATACAAGCAAACAGGTACAGATACGGAAACCGGATACGGTTATTTATCAGATATTGTCAAGGTTTGATAATTTCACTCCGATATTGCAGAATCAGGTTGAAAATTGGGAAGCGACGGAGGACCATTGTTCCTTTAAGGCGAAAGGGTTTCCCATTCGGTTGAAGATGGTTGATCGGGAACCCTGTAAGACGATCAAGGTAACGGGTGATGAATTGCCGTTTGAGTTCTATTTCTGGATACAACTGAAGAGTGTAGCCCCGGATGATACACGTATGCGTCTTACCGTTCATGCGAAGCTCAATACGATGATGAAGATGATGTTGGGGAAGAAGTTGCAGCAAGGGTTGGATCAGGTGGCGGAACAGATAGCCACCGCTTTTAACAGTCATTAGTTATGGAAGCTCCTTTTGTACAGGATTATTGGAATAAGCGGTTGGAGTTTTGCCGCAAGTCTTTGGAGAAGAATGGATTTGAACCGTATATCGTTTCGGATGCAGCATCCGCGGGCGAGTTGGGATGGGAGTTGATACGTCGGTCCTCCCCGCATTCTATCTCTTACGGGGATTCGATGACGCTTCGTTCTACGGGTTTGTTGTCACGTGTTTCCTCTTGCAGTGATTGGGAGTTTATAGACGGTTTTTCCTCTGTGCTTAGTCGTCCTGAGAAGATGACGTTGCGTCGTAAAGCGTTGGGGGTTGATTTGTTTATGACGGGCTGCAATGCGGTTACGGACAGTGGTCGTCTTTTTTGGTTGGATATGATAGGGAACCGGATTGCCCCGGTCTGTTTCGGTCCGTTGGATGTTCTGTTGTTTGTAGGTCGAAACAAGCTTGTCACCGAAGAAGAAGAGGCCCGTCGTCGTATTCGCAGTATGGCAGCCCCGATGAATGCTATTCGCCATGAAGGGATGAAGACCCCTTGTATGACTACGGGTCGTTGCCATAATTGCGGCTCAGAAGATCGTATTTGCAACGCATGGCTTGTGTTGGAAAAATGTTATCCGAAGCGTCGGATCAAGGTGATTTTGATTAATGAAGATTTAGGTTTGTAATTATTTTATAAAGTAACGTATGAACAAGTTTTTCAATATGTTTTTCCTGTCGGCCCTTTTGTTGTTGGGCACGCTGTCGTGTTCCAAGTATGGGTTTGATCCGGATGATTATGCTCCGTCCGAGCATGCAGAAGAGGGCTTTGGTGTTGCGGACCGTTCTTTGACTCATTTTACGATTACGATGGACAACGGCGATTTTATCACCATTGATGAGTTGAATGATGAGTTGGAGATAAAAAATATTACGACGGGGAGCCGTTTATTAGCCAATTATGAGGTGAAGCAGATGAGTACGACACCCGAAGGTACGCGTAATATTACGGCTCGTTTGAACCATTTTTCCATCATAACTACTCCGGATATAGTGTATTCTACGGATGAAGATGTGGAATCTTATGTAGGCGTAGAGCCTATGAATGTAGCAGAGATGGCTATTTCGTGGGGGAAATATCTGAATGTGAATTATCAGGTAAAATACTTGAATCCGAAAGCGGAACATCGTATCAGTTTGTTGGTAGATGAGGCTTTGTCAGATGAGAATACGGTGGTATTGTGGTTGAAACATAATGCTTTGGAGGATATCCCTATTTTGGATACCTATAAATACGGCCGAGTATCGTTCAATGTAGAGGATTTGATACCGGCAGGGAAGGAAAGTATCAATGTGAAGTTGAGTTGGAAAACGTATGTTCAGGGGACCAAGGAACGTTCCTTTGTGTTACAGCGGAATACGGATCATACTATTGTAGAATATAAATAAAGATGAATCGGGGTAATGAGTCGAAACCCCATATAGGACTTTACGGGGCGTGCAATAGCGGGAAGAGTACGTTGTTGAATCTTCTTGCCGGCCGGGAGGTTTCGTTGGTCTCGTCGGTATCAGGGACCACTACCGACCCTGTTCGTCATACGATGGAGTTGCCGGGTTTTGCACCGGTAGTTGTCATAGATACGGCAGGTATTGATGACAGGACCTCCTTGGGCCCTTTACGGGTAAAGAAAAGTTATGAAACCCTGTGGTGGGTTGATTTGGCCTTGGTTGTTTTCACCCATGAAGGATGGAGTTCCGATTACGACTTTTTAATGTCCCGTATTCGCACCTCCGGACTTCCGTATCTGTTGTTGTATAACCGTTTCCCGGATGCTCCGGCCTTGGATGCCACGCTGTCCTCTTCGCTCATGTCCCGTTACGGCGTTCCCGTACTCACTTTTTCCGCTACGGAAGGAGCCGATTCTATTTGGGAACAAGTTCGGACCTCGCTGCCGGCCTATTCCTATACTCTTCCCCGCTTGTTTGAAGGTCAGGTTTCTTCGGGCGATCATGTTCTGATGGTTTGTCCCATTGACGGGGGAGCCCCCTCCGGTCGGTTGATACTGCCTCAGGTTCAGTCCCTTCGTGCATTGTTGGATGCTCATGTTTTTGTTACGGTATTGCAGCCGGAAGAACTTGCTTCCTTTTTCTCTTCTTTCCCATTGCCACGTCTGGTGGTTACAGATTCCCAGGTGATTGACCGGGTACGACCATTGGTTCCTCCGGGTGTTTCCCTGACCACTTTCAGTATCGAGCTGGCTCGTGCGAAAGGAGATATGGAAGCCTATCGGAACGGACTGTTACGGGTGGATTCTTTGGAGGACGGGAATCGTATATTGGTTTTGGAAAGTTGCAATCATCTCTCAGGGTGTGAGGATATAGGTCGTGTAAAGATACCTCGATGGCTTCAGTCTTATACAGGTAAGCAATTTTCTTTTACGTTTGTTTCCGGATTATCCCCTTTGCCGGAAGATTTGTCATCTTATTCCTTGGCTATTCAGTGTGGGGGCTGTATGGTTACCCGTCGTCAGTTACTGATGCGTTTGCGGGGATTGAAACAGGCGGGCGTGCCGGTGGTTAACTATGGAATGTTGATTACCAAAATCAGATAATTATTAAAATTTTCTTGATTAAGAAATTCTTTTGTTATCAAAAGATGGGTATGGTATGTTCTGAATTTATATTTAGTTGTTTGCGTTTAATTAATTTCCAGTTGTATTTACCCAGATATATTGTATTTTATTCATTTTGATACATAATAAAAGGAGATGGTTGATATTGCTACCCATCTCCTTTGTTGCTTTTTGGGAATTGTTTGAATCTCTTTTCGATCTTTCACCCCAGAAAAGGGTTCGTGCTCATTTTTCATTCAGGTACCACCCAAACAGTATCAGAATCTCTTAAAGCATTGAACTGTTTTATAATAATTCCTTGATTTTTTGATTAATGAAATTATTTTCTTCTTCGGTTAATCGTAACTCTCCGGCTTTGGCATTCATTACGGCCTGTTCGGGATTTCTGGCCCCTGCTAATGCGATGGTAACACCGGGATGGTCAACGGTCCACCGCAACACCAATTGTCCCAAAGTGGCTCCTTTTTCTTCCGCCAAAGGACGTAGGGTGTCGAGGAACCGGTTGGTCTTCATGATACTTTCGTCCGAGAAGAACGGATTACCTTTACGATGGTCTCCTTCGGCAAACTGTTGTCCGGGGTGCATCTTTCCTGTGAGTAATCCTCGTTCCATGGGGCTGTAAACGATAACCGATTTACCATTTCTGATGCAATAAGGGATTGTCTCCTGATCCATGCCTCTGTTGACCATGCTGAAAGGAATTTGATTGGAAGCCAGGTCGATGTATTTGGCAGCTTCTTCCATGAGAGCGGCATCGTAGTTACAAACACCGGCATATCTTACTTTTCCCTGTTCAATAAGTAAAGAGATAGCTTCGAATGTTTCTTCCAAAGGGGTGGTAGGGTCCGGCCAGTGTATCTGGTAGAGGTCGATATAATCGGTACCCAATCGTTTGAGACTTGCTTCACATTCTGCCATAATTCCGTCTTTCCCGGCATATTTGTAAATGTCGATGGGTTTTCCCGCATTGTTTTGACTCTTAAAATAGAACTCCCCTTGTTTGCTTTCCCATTGGATTCCGTATTTGGTGAGAATCTGTACTTTGTCGCGCGGGATATTTTTAATGGCTTCCCCCACGATGCATTCGCTTTCTCCCTGCCCGTAAGCAGGTGCTGTATCGATGGAGGTTACACCAACTTCGTGAGCTGCTTGTATGGCCGCTATGGCAGCATTTCTATCGGTTTTTCCCCACATCCATCCACCGGCGGCCCATGCTCCGAAAGTGATGACCGATAGGGTAAGGTCTGTGTTTTTTAAAGTTCTGTAGTCCATATTTTTTTATGCGTTGTTTATGAAATTTTTTATTCGTTTGTTCTTTTCAGAATAGTTTGAAGAAAATCTTTTAGGTTGTTTCCTCATTTCTTTTTCCCCGATTTTTATCAACGGACGGTTTTACCTGCCCGAGGAGAGAATCGTAATAAATACGTTACTCTCCTCGGGTTTATCAGGTATTGGCCCTTATTTTGATTTCTTCGCTTCTCTCTCCCTCAAGAAACGTGGGCTCCATATCTCGGGTTCAATACGGAAGGCGTAACGGTATTCTGCCGTATTGTCAATGAGGTACTGAGGTAATTGTCTCGGTCCACAGCTGGCATTTCCCAGTCCCCGTTGAATACAGTCCAAGTTAAGTACCGTTTCTGCTCGTCGAACACTGTTTTTGTCGTGTCCATATACGACATTCCAGAGGTCCTGATCCGTGAAATGCAAAACGGAGAAACTCATCCGGTCTTTGGCCGTGAACTTTAACGTTATGGGGAATGTATTGCTGGTTAGAGTCATCCATCGCATATCTTCCCTGTTCCCCATGGACTGAGCGCGAACGTAAGCCTCTTCCATCCCGGTTACGGAAGCATCGTAAATGCCTAAATAGGCGCAATTTTTCCTGTCCCAGTAATTTTCCATAGGTCCACGTCCGTACCATTTTACATGCTCCATATCAGAAGATAGCATGGCTTGCAGTCCGATACGGGGCATATTGAAGTTTTCTCCCGGTTTGAACAGCGCATCGACATCTATTGTGCCATTTCCGTAAATCCGGTATTTTATTTCGTAAGCCAGATTTTGTTTTCCGATTTTTACGTCATGTTTTGCGGTTACTTCGGCACTTTTCCCATCCTCGCTTTTGTTCCAGAGTAATTCGGTACAACGGTTTTCGTGTTCCGTATAAGCTAATTTGTCGTTGTCAATGGACCGGTATCCGTTAAAAGTAAATCCGGCATTGTTGTACAACAGATTAACCCCTCCATATCGGAGCGTACTCATGATTCCTGTCGTTCGGTTGAAAGCGACTTCGAAACTTTGGGCAGAGAATGTTAAGGTATTCTTGCTGTCGGTCACCTTAAGGGTGTCCATGCCTTCAAGACTTATCTCCGGAATGTTACGGCATTCCCGGATGATGAACTGTTCGGTCGCCACAATGTGATTTTTTTCAGCCCATAGGGTAGGATTTTTTAATTTTACGGATAGGTCAAGACAATATTCCGCCTTTTTATCGGTTAATTTGTCGGGGTAGTTTAGAGTGATGGTTGCCCGTTCATTGGGTTTTGTATCGGGTAATTCAGCTAATCCCCCTACAGCTGCTATCCCGTTTTTCTTTACTTCCCAGTATAACACAAACTCATTCAAATTGGAGAAATCGTATCTGTTATCTAACTCGATAACCCCTTCATCTATATTTACGGGCTTGAATTTAATGTATTGATAGACTTTCTTGACTTCCCATAATTTGGGGGTTACTTTACGGTCAGGGGTCACGATACCGTTGCAGCAGAAGTTGAAATCGTTGGGGACATCGCCGAATCCTCCCCCGAAATAGTATCGGTCTCCAATCTCTCCGAATTTGTTTATTCCTTGATCTACCCAGTCCCAGATACATCCGCCAATCATTCTTTCGGAATGATTTTCAATGTAATCCCAATAGGCATCGAGGTTGCCGATGGCATTTCCCATGGCGTGCGCATATTCGCAAAGGAAGTAAGGCTTGTTTCTGTCCTGTTGGTCGAATTGTGTCATGTAGTCGATGGAAGGATACATGTGAGAATCGATATCGGCAATATCGTTTTTTCCCTGATAATGTATCGGTCTCGGATCGAGAGCCCGGACAGCCTTATAGGTTTCGTCGAAATTTTTACCGTTTCCGCATTCATTCCCCAGTGACCAGAAAATGACGGAAGGGTGATTCTTGTCCCGTTCCACCATTCGTACCGTTCTGTCAATGAAAGCAGGGAGCCAGGAAGGATTGTTGCTGATGGATGCATTGCCGTGGCATTCAACATCGGCTTCATCCATGACATACAGACCGTAATAGTCGAATAGCGCATACATTCTGGGATCGTTTGGGTAGTGGCTGGTCCGGATGGTGTTGAGGTTGTATTGTTTGAAAAGGAGTATATCTTCAATCATGGATTGAACAGGGACCGCCTTCCCGTATTCGGGATGTATATCGTGTCTGTTTGCTCCTTTGAAAAATATCTGTTCTCCGTTGATGAAAACGCGATTGTCTTTTATTTCTATCTTTCGGAACCCGAATTGTGCGTGAGCCACTTCCTGTGTATATCCTTTTTTGTTTTTCAACTCAAGGACAGCCGTGTACAGGTAAGGTTTCTCCGCGGACCAGAGATTCGGATTGTTTACCGGGAACCGTAGTATCTGCTGAGTCTCTTTTCCTTTGCCGGGGACCTTTATTTCCGCCGATGTTTCCCCTACGGTTTCCCCATCCTGGTCTAATAACTTCAGAGAAAGGATTGCCCCACCTGTTCCTCCATAGTTGTGTATGTCTGTTTCAGCCTGGAAAGTAGCGTTGCTGAAATCGTCACCGTTGAACTGAGCGGTGAGATAGAAGTCCCGTAACCGTATTTTAGGGGTAGCGATGAGATATACATCGCGGTGTATCCCGCTGAGTCGGAACATATCCTGATCTTCGAGATAACTTCCGTCGCTCCATCGATATACTTCAGCCGCCACAGTATTAACACCGGGTTTGACGTATTGGGTGATGTTGAATTCGGCATCGTTGTTCGCCCCTTGGCTGTATCCGACCTTTTCTCCGTTTATCCAGAGATACATGGCGCTATATACCCCGTTGAAATGGATAAAAATTTCTCTTCCTTTCCATTCTTCCGGGAGCGTAAACTCTCTTCGGTAGGAGCCTACTGCATTCCGTTCCTGTTCGTAGGTGGTATATCCTCTGTTTCCTTGAATGAAAGGGGGATTGTTCCGGAAAGGATAGGTAACATTGGTGTATATGGGGGTTCCGTATCCGTGCATTTCCCAGTTGGAAGGAACAGGTATTTCGTCCCATTGAGAGACATCATAGTCGGTACGATAAAAATCTTTCGGTCTGAGTTCGGGTTCCTTTACCCAGTTGAATTTCCACTTGCCGTTCAAAGAGAGGTATCTGGAAGAGGCAGGGTCTATCCAGGGTTTCCGATAGCTTGGATCCCGTTCCAATTCCATCACATTGGAGAATGGGATAAAGGTGGCTCTTCCGGCTTCTTTGTTTATGGCAAACACCTTTTCGTTTTCCCAATCGTAGTTACTGCTTGTTTTAGGAAGGTCAATCTTTATTTCTATATCCATTTTCTGGAGTTTCCATTGTTGTCCGTTCCGGTTTTTGTCGGCGGTCCACAAGGCCAGAGGTTCCCCTACGGGAGCAGCGTCGGAGCTACCGAGGTTCAGACCTTTCCCTGAGACGGAAGTAAGTGTAAAAAATCCGTCTTTTGTTTTGGTCAATAACCATTGCTGATTGGGGTTATCGTATTCAGTATTCCATTGAATGGCATTCGAGCCGTCGGAAGGGTTATTCCCGTTGTCAATACTTTTCCCGGTTGCGGGATTGCTGATGACATAGATATTTTCCCCTTTTTTGAGAAATGACCAGGCCTGTGCAGTACTTTTTGGATTTGCAGGGGCAAGGAATAGTTGGGAATTATCATCGGCACTTTGTTGGTTGTCGATGGCTAATCCGGCAGGGTTTACTAATTGATAGACTGCTTTGGGATCTATTTCCTGAGCTATGACTTTCCCCGGCGATGTGGCGAAGAGAAAGAGCGTTGCAGTCAGAAGGATTAATGTTTTCTTCATATTGCTTATGGTTTGTAAAATTTTGTTTCGTCCGGTCTTTTTTAGGTGATCAATTAAAAGGATGTCCCTCTTTTGTCAAGGAAAACGTATAAAATACGTTTAAAGGTACATAAATTTATGGAATAATAAGCAGAATTTGTTTTTTTGAATAAAAAATCAGTCCATTGTATTGAACCTCTGGGGGGTGAAATAAATTGGAATCGGCCTGTCAGACTAGTGTTTTTTAAGATTTCATTCGATATTTTTTGTCGGGTTTGAATTGATATTAAAAAAAATGAAATTATAAATAAAAAAAATAAATATGTATCTTGTTTTTACAGAGGATATTAGTTGTTTTTGGAAGAAAAAATATTGATAAAAATAGGGGATATGTGTTGTAGATTAGAATTAAATGGTTTATATTTGTGAACAACACTTGGGATAATGGAGTAAAAGATATACAGTTGGAATGATAAAGTTTTTGCTTGTATTTACTCTGTTGTTTTTCAATAGTGTTGTATTTGAAATATAGTGTTTGTTATCTGCCGTTAGCTGTATGCCTATTAAAGATAAGCCCAGAGATTTTAGGTTACAGAGTAACGGCGGAGTTTTTTTGACTTCTGTTTTTTTAGGCTGAGGGGTAGGGTCAAATAAGTTTTCTCGGAGTTGTTTGTGTCGGTTATTATTCTTATAATTGTATTAAATTTTATTTATATAATTTTGTTAATTCAACCCTGTTTTGAAACTTTATTTTTGTTTTTTTGATAAATGATTATTGAATAATGAATTATAATTTAAGATTTATTGTTCTGAAAATTATGATTTTATGGAATTATGAAAAGTGAGTTGCGTTTTTTTGTTTTGTTAGGGAGTTTGTTATTGTTTTCTTGTCGGGAGAATTCCTCAAAGGTTGATGTGGAAGAAATAGATTTTCCCTCACTAATGGAGTCTGCTCCGGTTGATTTTCCCTTGAGTAAATTGATTAGCCGAATAGAGTTTGTTCCTTTGGAGACGAGTGAATCAGTATTGTTGAGTGGGATATGGAAAATTAACAGAAATGGGAATAGAATAGTTGTTTCGGATAAAATGGGGATTTGGATGTTTGATGGTCAAGGTCGTTTTATTAGAAATATCTTGTGGCAGGGGAACGGTCCAGGAGAGGTTCCTATGCCGGGTACGATACCTTTTCATATTAATTCGGAAGGCACAGTTTCATTTTATACCGATCGTTTTATTCAAATAGATTCGACAGGACATCGCATTTATGAGAGTCCTCTATTGCAGGAAGAATTGGTTCAGGAGCCTTATTCACAAGTTTTTGGTACGGATACCCGTTGTTGGTTTATGATGAATACCTATGCGACGTGTGATGTAGTATCGACAGATACGGAGTGGTTTCGTACAGGGAACAAGCCGGACTCTTTATTTTCCAATAAAACTCGGTTAAAGACGATTGATTTTAATGCTGCTGTACCTAAATATTATTGTCATTATGCGTGGAAGGAGAATATAACCAATGATTATTTATTTTTTGTGGATTGTGAAACAGGAGATTGGGGACGTCTTTATAAGGATGGACGAAGAGAGGTAACGAAACACATAAACTTTGGAGAAGATGAAGATTTATGCTGGGTGGTTTATATTCGGGATTTTGGGGATTATTTGAATCTTCGAGCGCGTAGTGTTTCGGAAGGTTTTAGGGATGTATTGTATGAAAAGGCGACAGGAAAATTTACATCTGTACGAAGCATATATGATGATTTGTCTCATAGTGGAAGTTATAATTTTTTTCATACGACATCCGATGGTTGTCTGGCTATTCCGGAAGAATTCGGAACTTTTTTGCAGCGGGTAGAGAATAGTGGTGATTCCAAATTAAAGGATATGGTGAAAGATTTTCCGGAAGATACTAATTTGGTGCTGGTGTTTTTTACATTGAAGAATATAGAATAGTTGTATTCGTTTATAATTTAATAACAAAATTATTTTGTTTTGGGAAGGGGTTGTTTCAGAGTAGGGAATAACCTCTTTTCTTTTTAGTTTGTTTGCAATAGTCATGAATAGGATAATGGATGGAGCTATTGTCAAATGAAAAAGCAGGCCTCATAAAAAAGAGGTAGAGGTTTAGGTATTGAGCTTTGTAAGGCTAATAATATAAACAGGATTAATAAAAGAGATTTATAAAAAAAGAACCTTAATTTAACCCTGTATCTGAACTTCTGGCTCTTTCAGTAACAGCGTTGTAAAATTAAGGTTCACGATGTAAAGATAGATTCATTTTTTGAAAAAACAAAGTTTTTTAGA
>CASFOM010000035.1 GCA_949296295.1 uncultured Alistipes sp.
CATTACCCGGACTCGCCGGGACTTTCCTGGCATTATAAAAAAAGAAAGGTAACCCTTAAGTCTGTCTTTGACTTTTGGGTCACCCTCCTCATAATTCTCTGAAGAACTGTTTACTGTTCCTTTCTGTAAAATATTATTTACTGAAAAAAACTATTTAACGGTATTCATGTGGCAAATCAATTCTACCACTTTGTTGGAATAACCCCATTCGTTGTCATACCATGAAACCAATTTCACGAAGTTGTCGTTCAAAGCGATACCTGCTTTTGCATCGAAAATAGAAGTACGTGCATCTCCGTAGAAATCTGAAGAAACTACATCATCTTCAGTATAACCCAGAATACCTTTCAATTCTCCTTCTGATGCAGCTTTAACAGCAGCTTTGATTGCTTCGTAAGAAGCTGGTTTTTCCAAACGGCAAGTCAAATCCACTACAGATACATCCAAAGTAGGAACGCGGAAAGCCATACCGGTCAATTTACCATTCAATGAAGGAATAACTTTTCCTACAGCTTTTGCTGCTCCGGTAGAAGATGGAATAATATTTCCTGCTGCTGCACGACCACCTCTCCAGTCTTTTACTGAAGGTCCGTCAACCGTTTTTTGAGTAGCTGTCGTTGAGTGAACCGTTGTCATCAAACCTTCTACGATACCGAAATTATCATTGATAACCTTAGCCAAAGGAGCCAAGCAGTTCGTAGTACAAGAAGCGTTGGAAACGATAGTTTGATCTGCGGTATATTTGTTGTTGTTAACACCCATTACATACATAGGAGTATCATCCTTAGAAGGTGCTGACATTACCACACGTTTTGCTCCTGCTGCGATATGTTTCTGTGCCAATTCTTTCGTCAAGAACAATCCGGTAGATTCAACTACATATTCAGCTCCTACTTCATTCCATTTCAAATTAGCAGGATCTTTTTCTGCTGTTACACGTATTGATTGTCCGTTAACAACCAAATTACCATCTTTTACTTCAATATTTCCTTGGAATTGACCATGAATCGTATCATAACGAAGCATGTAAGCCATATAATCCACTGAAATCAGGTCGTTGATTCCAACAACTTGAATATCATCTCTGTTAATTGCTGCACGGAAAACCAAACGACCAATACGGCCAAATCCGTTGATACCAATTTTAATTTTTGACATGATTGTTAATATTTAAGGTTTAAAACTTATCTCTTGACAACAGCCCATTCAAGAGCATTGCAAAAATACGTAATTATTTTCTTTTTCTCAACACTAAAGCCTTGATTTATATTTACAAATGTTGTCATTTCAGCCTTTTTTCCCCTCTGTTTTCAGAAATTTGAAACCCGAAATGCCTACTCTTTGAAAATAGAAAAGGAAAATATGCCTGAAAAAAAATAAAAAAATTTATTCACTACTCTTTATTTCCCCTTCTATTCCCGACTAAAAAAGGTATCCGTTTCATAAAACATAAACGAATACATATCTCCTAACTCTTCTATCACTTTCCCTATCGGCTTGCCTGCTCCATGACCTGCCTGCGTATCTATACGAATCAATATCGGTTTCTGTCCCCCTTGTGCCCGTTGCAAAGCAGCAGCAAACTTAAATGAATGGGCCGGAACTACCCGATCATCATGATCAGCCGTCATGACCATCGTGGACGGATAAGAAACTCCTTCCCGAACACAATGCAATGGAGAATAACGAATCAAATATTCAAATTGTTTCTCATCATCACTGCATCCATACTCCACAACCCAGCCCCAACCAACGGTAAACTTATGATAACGAAGCATATCCAATACTCCAACCCGAGGGAAAACCACCGTATACAGTTCCGGACGCTGAGTCATGCATGCTCCTATCAACAATCCTCCGTTGGAACCTCCTGAGGCAGCTATCTTTCCCGGACCTGTATAACCTTCCGATATCAGAAACTCAGTAGCTGCAATAAAATCATCAAATACATGTTGCTTATTGGACAACATGCCTGCCTGATGCCACGACTCGCCATACTCTCCTCCTCCTCGTAAATTAACCAATGCATAAATGCCTCCTTGCTCCATCAATAAAATATTGGCCGGAGAAAAATCGGGAGTACGATTTATATCAAAACCGCCATAACCCGTCAAATGCACCAGATTTTTCCCATTCCGTTGTAATCCTTTACAATAACAGAGAAACATGGGAACCCTTGTTTTATCTCGACTTTCAAAAAAACGTTGTTCTACCACAAAATCATCGGGGTTAAAATTGACACGACTTTGACGAAACAAAACACTCTCCCCGCTAACCGGGAAATATTCAAAAAGGGTCGGAGGCGTATTAAAACTACAAAACGAATAAAAAGTGGTTGCATCCTCCGCATTCCCCCGAAACCCCGTTACTGTACCAATAGCTGGCAAGGAAATCGTGTGCAGATACCGACCCTCTTCATCGAACACCCGAACTTCAGAAGAAGCATCCCGAAGATAAATTGCAAAAATCCTTCCACACGAAACAGAAACTTGTTCCAACAATTTTTCCGACTCCGGGATACAATCCACTGAAACCGGATGACTCTTGGTCAAATCCGTTACCGTCAATCGGAACATAGGAGCGCCCGCATTCGTCAACATCAACAGACGTCCCGAATCACAAGATACCGGAAAATAATCATACTCAAATCCTGAGAACAACACCTGAAACGACTCCGGATGATTCCTCCAGCAATAGTAAACTTCTGTTCCTGAGGTCCCTTCTGAAGCCAAAATAAAAAGGAATCGCTCATCTCGCCCAACATAAGGAGTAAAATAGCGCAACGGATGTTCCAAATCTTCAAAAACCAACTCATCATGTTCCTGAAGCGTACCAAGACGATGAAAATAAACCTTCTGATATTCATTGGTCTGGGAAAACTCTTTCCCTAACTCAGGCCGTTCATAACGACTGTAATAAAAACCTCCCTCTACCCATACCGCCTCTGAAAACTTAACGTCCCCTATCAAATCGGGCAATATTTCCCGACTATCCAAATCAATAACCCGAATCTGTTGCCAATCGGATCCGGCAGTAGAAACGCCATAAGCCGCATATCGATTATCCCGGGAAACAGTAAACGATGTCAATGCAACCGTTCCGTCTGAAGAAAAAGTATTGGGATCCAATAAAATTTCTGCTTCCTCTTCCGTCCCTTTACAAATATAGCAGACACTCTGGGAACGCAAACCGTCATTTTCAAAAAAGATGTAATAAGGGCCATGTCTTTCTGGCAAACCATATTTGGGATAATCATACAACTCTTTTAACCGATACTTGATTGCTTCCCGAAATGGAATACGGGAAAGATAATCTTCCGTCACCTCATTTTCCGATTCAATCCAGCATCTTGTCTCTTCCGAATCTGTATGCTCAAGCCATCGATAAGGATCTGCTATTTCCTTCCCAAAATAACAATCCTTCACAGAGACATCCATACGTGTTTCCGGATATTCCTTTACCTGAATCTTCATGATCGATTAAATAAGTTCCTGTACCAAGCAACCCTTGTCCGGCAAAACGCCTACCACTTCGGAGCTATGGGCTTTAACGGATTACCCGAAGAATCTTCGGGATACAACGCTCCTTCCGATTCCAAACGAGCCTGCATCTCATAAAACATCTGAACAAGCTGTACCGGTTTAGATTCTGAAAGGTCCTGATTTTCTTCCGGATCCTCCTTCAAATTATACAAACGATATTCCGGTTCCGACGGATGTTCCGGATGATAATAATAAATCAGTTTCCAATCCCCATTTCGGTAAGCCGTAAAATAGCTTCCCCGATGTTCATGTGGGAAATGAACCAACATGGTTTCCGGACTTTTATTATCCTTTTTCCCCTGTAACCTGCGACTCAAATCCGTCCCGTCTATCACATGATTCTCCGGTACAGATACTCCTGCTGCTCGTAGAACTGTGGGATAAATATCCATAACCGTTCCCATTTGACGTTGTATGGCTCCTGATGCAATGGGAAGGTTACGTTGATTCCGATTATTTCGATCCGGTTTCCCCCAGGAGGCAATAAACGGAACCCGCATGCCTCCTTCAAATTCTGTCCCTTTCTTCCCTCTCAATGGGGCGGAAGAGGTATGTTCTTTCTCTGGCCCCAAAGGAGCATCCGAGCCATTATCTCCCAAAAACAGGATTAATGTATTTTCTGCTATTCCCAATTTTTCCAGACAATTCATAATCTCTCCCAAAGAATAATCCATGCCTTCAATTAATGTAGCAAAGGCTTTTGCCTGAGAAGACTTGTCCGAATTCTGATAATGGGATAAAAATCTCTTATCCGATTCAAATGGAGCGTGAACAGCATAATGAGCCAGATATAAAAAGAATGGTTTATGTTCTTTTGCCGCCCGCGTAATTTGATCCTGAGCTTCCAAAGTCAATGCCTCGGTCAAAAACAAATTAGTCCCGTGATATTTCTGCAATCCCGGAACAGCCCGACTTTTGTTCCCCTTCAGATGACCATAACCCGACTCTCCATAATAGCTTCCCGGTTCTCCAATGGAAGATCCGGCAATATTCACATCAAAACCGAGATGAGCAGGATCCTCCCCTTCGCTCCCAATACATCCAAAATGAGCTTTCCCTACATGAATAGTTCGATAACCCGCCTGTTGTAAAACATACGGAAGAGGAGCATCGGCAAGAGAAAGACCTTGCCAGTTCCAATCTTTCGGACCATATTTCGTCTTATTATTGCTTTCCGAATAAATCCAATTGGTCGTTCGATGACGCGTAGCATTCTGACCTGTTAAAATAGAGGCTCGAGATGGCGAACTGACACTTTGGGCATAAAACGTGGAAAACCGAATTCCCTGTTGTGCCATACGCTCCATGTTAGGGGTTTGGTACCATTCGTTCAAGGGATGTTTGACTGCATTTCCCGATGCATCTGTTAAAAAAGGGAGTGAAGTATCCATTAATCCCATATCATCCACCAAAAAAACGATAATATTGGGACGTTCTTGGGCAAGCAAAACAGGTCCTGCCAATAAAGCCAATGACAATGAGAGCGATTTCTTCATTTTACTTCAAAATCAAAAATTACCATTTTTCACAATACAATGGTAAAAATAACCATTTTTATTTTCAAATAAAAATCTATTATTCTGAATTAACGTTTTCGGGAAAGTACTTGAAAAGCCAACCTTACCGAATCACGCATGGCTGAAGAAAACAAATAAAGCAATCCTCCGTAAACAACAGAGGTGAACCCGAATAAAACAGCTGCATATAATAAAAATTCACCAAACCCGGAGCAAGAAATACCTCCCGCCAAATTTAATACCCAGGCAGTCAATAGTGCCGTAAACAGCAAAACAGCCATATATTTCAAAAAACTCAAATAATAAACCCGGGAAGAGATACGGAAAGCGGAACGGAATAAAAAATATGGTTTCCAGCATAAAGATATCAAACCCGTACTGACCGCTGTTCCCAAAACAACACCCAAAAGGCCCCAATAATATGCCCCGACAATAGAGATACAAAGATTTAAAGCCACTTCACACCACGCCGCCCAAACATCCCGATATAAAGAATAGCCATTTAAAAAGACCATCACCGGCTGACGGACAATCGAAACAAACATCGATGCAACAATACAGAACAATACGTCATTGGACAAGACATAACGCTCTCCAAACATGAAGGAAATAAACGGAGAGGCCAAATGCCAAACACACAAAGAAACCACTCCTCCGATAAAAAAGGCAATAGCGGAGAACTGTTTGAAAACCAACCGTATCTTGGAAGAATTACCTTCAGAAATCAAATGGCCAACACTCGCCCATACTCCCGAGAACATGGAGCCGGTCAAAGTCACTATCTTTGATGCAATCATAGCATAATTCACATAAAAAGTAACCATAACGACCGATATCATTTTACTGACAATAATTGTATCCGTTTGTGTCAACATGACATTGGCTACTTTATGAGATACCACTTGTTTCATATTCTGAAAGATATACCGATACTCTTTGCGGATTTTTCGTCCCAAAGAATAGGAAGGGGACAACCACGGATACTCTCGCCCCACACGCTTTTCCAGAACCACCGTAAAAAGAAGAGCAAATACCGCTTCCAAAGCTAACCAAAAAAGATATCCTGCCCCGAAAAATCGAATAGAAACCGCCTGACAGATAATTTTTGCGATTACTACATAATTGGTAATACGAGTAACAATATAGGTTTTCTGTGAAGCTAATAAAAGAAACTGTTTGTAATTGAAAAAATATCCAAGAGATGTAGTAAACAAAAAAGTAAAAAAAGAGGCATATATATAAAGCCGGCTTACTTCTCCCTCTATCAGCATGGGGGTAAAAAAAGAAACTCCGGCTCCAACAACCAAAATAACAACTCCGACAACCCGAAACAAATAACAAAACAGAGAAATAATACGATTAATCTCTTCCCGATCCTGACGATAAATGGGTGCAAACAAGGCACACGTAATGCTGGTAGTAATCCCCATTTCCGCCATATTCAACAATCCTACGGTACGCTGCATGGTAGCTGCCGTTCCCATAGAACTGTCTCCCAACACATCCAAAAAAATACGACGGGAAATCAGATTGACTGCCAACATAATGAAATAAAACAACAACGATGTCTTGGCATTCGTAATGCTGTATTTCAATCGTTCTGAACCCATAGAATATAGAATATCTTGTCTTCTCCCCTTATGCTCTCAATGTAAAACACAAACCGCCCTAAAACAACCCGAAATATGTTCGGTATTCCTGCTGTTTTAAGGCGGATTGCTATCCTAATGACTGTAAAGAAATTTATTTCGTCCCGCTATTTTTAGCTTCCATAGAAAGCGTTGCATGAGGAACAACTTTCAACCGTTCCTTTGAAATAAGCTTCCCTGTCTCACGGCAAACACCATACGTTTTATTTTCGATACGCACCAACGCCGCTTCCAAATGTTGAATAAACTTCAACTGACGTTGAGCCAAACGGCCTGACTCTTCTTTCGATAAAGTAGCCGCACCTTCTTCTAATATCTTGAAGGTTGGTGATGTATCATCAGTCCCGTTACTTTCGGTTTGAGTAATCGTTGCTCGTAAGAGGTCGTAATCGGCACGGGCCTTTTCCAATTTGGCTAAAATAATCTCCTTGAATTCCGCCAAATCTTCATCCGAATACCTCGTTTTTTCTACTTCTGCCATAACTCTTTCTTACTTTATTATAATTTATTAAACAATATGATATAGGGTAAAGATAACATATTCTTTCAGTATGCACAAATCAAGAACTAATTTTCTTTACTGACGAACAACGGACAACAAAACTTTTGCATCATCGATATCCACAACCTGAGGATGCTCCAAATTATCTACCAATTGAACATCCAAAGCCAACGTCTGAGAAGCAATATAACTTCCATGCTCCTTGACTGCCGATTCTACCAATTCACTCCGTTGTATAAATATTTTTATCTTATCCGTTACTTCAAATCCTGAATCCTTACGTATATTCTGAATCCGATTGACTAACTCCCGGGCAATACCTTCACTCCGCAACGATTCCGAAACATGAACATCCAATGCCACCGTAAGACGGCCCTCTGTAGCTACCAACCATCCAGGAATATCCTCTGAAGTAATATCAAAATCTTCTCGGGACAAATCCAACAACTGTCCATCCACTTCCAAAGAATACCGGCCTTCCATTTCTATCCGACTGATATCGGATTGTGTGAGAGATGCTACGGCAGCTCCTATCTGTTTCATCTGTTTCCCATAACGGGGGCCCAATGTCTTGAAATTAGGTTTGATCTTCTTCACCAATACCCCTGTGGTATCAACAATATACTCCAATTCTTTCACATTCACCTCTGAAAGAATCAACCCTTTTACGGATTCTATCTCCTCTCTTAACGTCGGTTCTAAAACCGGTATCATAATTTTT
This sequence comes from uncultured Alistipes sp., assembly GCA_949296295.1. Lineage (GTDB taxonomy): Bacteria > Bacteroidota > Bacteroidia > Bacteroidales > Rikenellaceae > CASDZK01. The sequence goes on from CASFOM010000035.1 coordinate 7,932, forward strand.
GCCAACGGCTGCCGAACCTTGATATTCACTTTACGACGCAAAGCCAATACCATGGAAGAAACCCGTTGCGCAATATCCATCCTCGCTTCCAGAGAGGCATCAATCAAACAATCATCACATTCCGGGAAAGAAGCCAAATGAACGGATACACCTTCTCCTGTCAAATCCCGATACAATTTATCCGAAATAAACGGAGCAAAAGGAGCAGAAAGCAAAGCTACCGTTTTCAAACATTGATAAAGGGTTTGATAAGCTGCCAATTTATCCGTTGTCATCTCTCCTCCCCAGAAACGTTTCCGATTTAACCGAACATACCAATTGGATAAATTTTCATTCACAAAATCGGAAATAGCCCGAGCTGCCGGAGTAGGATCATAATCATCCAGGCTCGCTGTCACCCGTTTAATCAACGTATTCAGTAACGAAATAATCCATCGATCTATCTCCGGACGTTCTGACATGGGTACTTGAGGTTCTTTCCCGCTAAACTGGTCGATATTCGCATATAAGGCAAAGAAACTGTAAGTATTATACAAAGTACCGAAAAACTTACGGCGCACTTCATCTACTCCATCCACATCGAATTTCAAATTATCCCACGGTTGAGAATTGCTCACCATATACCAACGTACCGCATCTGCCCCATAAGCATCGATAACTTCAAATGGATTAACGGCATTCCCAAGACGTTTACTCATCTTGTTCCCGTTCTTATCCAAAACAAGACCGTTCGATATGATATTCTTAAACGCTACTGAGTCAAACAACATAGTAGCCAGTGCATGCAACGTAAAGAACCATCCCCGAGTTTGATCAACCCCTTCCGCTACGAAATCTGCAGGATAAACCTGACGAAACTCTTCCGGTGATATTTCAAACGGGAAATGAACCTGAGCATAAGGCATAGCTCCCGAATCGAACCATACATCAATCAAATCACTCTCCCGATACATCTTCTCTCCCTTCGAAGATACCAATATGATACGATCTACATAAGGACGATGCAAATCAAACTGTTCATAATTGGACTTCGAAAAATCTCCTTCCTTAAAACCGGATAATGGATTTTCCGTCATAAAACCGGCTGCTATCGAACGGTCAATCTCTTGTTTCAATTCGGCCACAGAACCAATACATTTGAACTCCGTATGATTTTCATCAGACCAAATAGGAAGCGGTGTCCCCCAATAACGGGAACGGGACAGATTCCAATCCACCAAATTTTCCAACCATTTGCCAAAACGTCCCAATCCGGTAGACTGAGGCTTCCAGTTTATCGTATTATTCAATTCAATCATACGATCCCGAAAAGCGGTAGTCTTGATAAACCATGAATCAAGAGGATAATAGAGTACCGGTTTATCTGTACGCCAACAATGAGGATAATTGTGAACATGCTTTTCGATTTTGAACACTTGGTTTGACGCTTTTAACATCACACAAAGATCAATATCAAGAGTAGGATCATTATCCGTCAATGTATCATCATACGCATTCTTTACATATCGGCCCGCATATTCACTATATGCCCGTTCATCAACATATTGCTGGACAAACTGAGGATCCAAATCTTCTATACGGAAGAACTTTCCCGTCCGATCTACCATAGGAGCAGACTTCCCATTCTTATCCACCATAAGCAATGGAGCAATACCTGCCGCTTTGGCTACCCGGTCATCATCCGCACCAAACGTAGGAGCAATATGCACAATACCGGTACCGTCTTCCGTGGTTACATAATCCCCCGGAATAACCCGAAAAGCATCTCCATCGGGTTTTACCCAAGGTATCAACTGTTCATAACGAACACCGGTCAACTCAACCCCCTTATAAGAACCCGTCACTTCGAAAGGTATATTCTTCCCGTCTCCGGAATATTCCTCCATCTTTAATTCCGCATTTTTCTTCGGGAAATATTTATCCAACAAAGGTTCCGCCAAAATAACGGTTTCCGGTTCTCCCGTATAAGGATTATAACTGTTCACCCGAAGATAGGTAATGTCCGGATGAACCGCCAATGCCGGATTGGAGGGCAAAGTCCATGGAGTAGTTGTCCATGCAAGAAAATAAAGATTCCCCTTCACCGTATCGTCAAACAAAAATGCTGAACGGGCATCTTTCAATGCCTTGAACTGGGCGGTACAAGTAGTATCCTTTACATCCCGATAACAACCCGGCTGGTTCAATTCATGGTTCGAAAGACCGGTCCCTGCTGCCGGAGAATATGGCTGAATCGTATAACCCTTATACAATAACCCCTTATTGAACAGTTCTTTCAACATCCACCACAAAGTCTCAATATATTTATTGTCGTATGTGATGTAAGGCTCATCCATATTTACCCAATAGCCCATTTTCCCGGTCAATTCCTTCCACTGATCCGTATAGGTCATGACTTCGCGGCGACAAGTCCTGTTATAATCTTCTATGGATATTTTAGAACCTATATCCTCTTTCGTAATACCCAATTTCTTTTCTACCCCTAACTCCACAGGTAGGCCATGAGTATCCCAACCCGCCTTACGACGAACCTGAAACCCCTTCTGTGTCTTGTACCGACAGATCAAATCCTTAATAGTACGAGCCATTACATGATGTATTCCTGGTGTTCCGTTCGCTGAAGGAGGACCTTCATAAAACACAAAAGTCGGGTGACCTGATCGGGTTTCTATACTTTTCTCAAAAGTATGTTCCCTATTCCATTGCTCCAATATCTCCTGATTGATATCGGACAAGTTTAATCCTTTGTATTCTGGGAATTTATTACTCATATCTTGCGTGATTTTTCAAATTGCAAAAGTATAAAAAAAACAGATAACCCGCTCTTTTCTATCTAAAAATCGAATATTTACGAGCTGAAAAATATTTATTTTCGCCATTCAATAACAAGATGTTTACTCAATCATCCATATAACCCTTACCGAATAAAATCCATTTACATTACCATTCATCATTCAAATAAAAAACATATCACCTAATTTCTCTGTTAATACACAAACATCATTACAAAATACAACTACAATTTCGATATATCTTTTTTTTCAATATCTTTACTCTCCATTAATTCTTAATCTATTTTACCTCAAATCATGCAGCGATTTATTCTTATTATCTTAATTTTCACCTTCTCAGAAACAGTATTGGGACAAACGGTCTCTATGGCCTCTCTTCTCAGAGAAATGGTAAACCGTGAAGTTATTACACGGTTTCCAAACTATCAAACGCATCAAACCAGTAGTTACAATCGAGCTTCCGTATCCCCCAATGCTCCCGGATGGTTTGCTGATTCTGATGGGGTATTCTGTATCCGAGAAGAAACAAACAGCTCCGGGGAAAAAGAATGGGTGCTGATGGAAGATACCGGAGCCGGTGTCATTACAAAAATATGGGCTGTATGTTTTTATTATAATATGGCGGACACTACCGGAGCCAATATCAATATTTATATTGACGGCGCAGAAACTCCTACTATTCACACTAATTTCTTCCAATTAGTCAAGGGGCATGATTTTGTCAAGGCTCCCTTAGCTGCAGAAACGCGACGGGCAGGAAATCTTTATCTTCCCATACCTTATGCTAAAAGTTGTAAAATCACTATGGATAAGAAAGTGTTTTACAACAGCATTTGCTACCGACGTTATCCGGAAGGGACGAAAATAGAAAGTTTCTCTATGGATATTTTTCGAAAAAATCAATCCCTTGTCGATAGTGTAAATCACATTCTTTCTCAAGGAGTAAAAACACCTTTGTCCCAAGTGGAAAAGAGAGATGAAATAATCCTTCATCCCAAACAACAAGTCACGATAAAGTTACCCAAAGGAGAACGGGCAATCAGCGATTTATCCATAAATATCGGGAATGGGAATGTTTTACGTCAAACTGTTATGAAAATGATTTTTGACCAGGAAACAACCGTATGGTCTCCCATAGGAGACTTTTTCTCCGTAGGCACAGGAATCATCCCCTATGAAATGTGGGAACGGGCCGTAACCTCAAACGGGGATATGCGTTGCCGATGGCTCATGCCCTATCAAAAAAGAGCTGCCATAATGTTTGAAAATCTATCGGACACTATTGTTCGATTAAAGTACAGTTACACAACAATCCCTTATAAATGGGACAATAATTCAATGTATTTTCACGCTCACTGGGAAAGCGGGGAACCCACTCCGGGATTTCCTCTTTTTGATTATAACATGGTGGAAATAGACGGGAAGGGAATATATGTCGGAGATCAATTCACTGTGTTGAATCCTGCTGAAGGATGGTGGGGAGAAGGGGATGAAAAAGTATGGGTGGATCATGAAAAATTCCCGTCCCTGTTCGGTACCGGAACAGAAGATTATTACGGATGGGCCGGAGGAATTGTTCCCACTTCAAAAGATCAATTTTCTGAACCTTTTTTAGCCAATATACGAGTAGCGGATCCCAACTCAAAAGGATACAATACCTGCTCGCGAACAAGAACACTAGATGCCATCCCTTTCTCCAAACATCTACAATTCGATATAGAATCTTCCGGTTCAATGCGATATAACTGGTTTCATCTGCTTTACGCCATAAACACCTACTGGTATGCGGTGCCTGGAGCAACAGACAATACCCGGGAGTTAAAGGAATACGCCTCACAAGCTCCCATGACTCTCGACTCGTTAATTCGTTACAATACTCAAATCAAACAACAAGGGTATTCCGTTGAAGGTGCCATAGAAGCCGAAAACCTGACGACATATCAATGGACAGAAGGAGCAAAACAAACAGAAGAAATCGTGATATGGGGAGATAAAAGCGGAGGTAAAATCAAAGGTTTTACATTAGAGGAAAAAGCATCTGTATCTGTTCGTTTAACAGAACTTTTTACTAAAAAGAACCTGAAGATATGTATTGTTACAAACCATGCAGGAGGAGATATAGATATTCAAATAAACGGACAAATGATTAAAACTATCAATCTATACTCCGAACATGCTGCTATGCCGGTAATCGATTTGGGGACATTCAATCCAATAGACAATGCTTTGGAAATCACATTCACTGCTCGTAAAAAGACACAACTTGGAATCGATTATTTCTTAACGGAATAGAAGATTATTTCTATTCCTACGTACGCAAGTAAGACATTGTCATTTCTGCAAACTATTGACACTATTACCGAAATTCCTATATTCTAAATAATAGACGAACTGTTGTCGTCCTCTTTCAGCAACATCCGGATTACTCATTATAAAGGGGGTTGCGTCAATTTGACACAACCCCCTTTATAAACAATATCCTCAAAATTCTACTTGCGAAGTTCTGCTCCACAGTTCCGTTCAAGTTGTTGAACAATACCTGCTATGGTCTTGTCAATCACATGATCGGTAAGTGTTTTTGTGGTATCTTCCAAAATTAAGCTCAATGCATACGATTTTTTACCTGCTGGCAACTTATCTCCCTCATATACATCGAATAAAGTAATATTTTTTATTAACTTTTTCTCCGTCTTACGTATGACTTCCTTCAATTGCGAAAATTGAACAGATCGATCAACCAACAACGCCAAATCCCGTTTTACTTCCGGGAATTTTGGCAATTCCTTAACCGTCAAACGATTATTCTTAACC
>CASFOM010000036.1 GCA_949296295.1 uncultured Alistipes sp.
AAACGGTCTGTTCTCTTCCCGCTGCAACCAGCAAATGAGACGGAAACGAATACGAGACTGCGCAAAATCTACTTTTGAACACAGCCTCGTCAAATTGTTCTGCATATATGACAATGCATGGGGAAGGACTCTCCCTTAAGAAATATTCCCTTGCCTGTGGTATGACTCCATGACCGAAAAAGGGAAAGGTCGGACAGGAAGAAATACCCTGACAAAAGAGAATACCTCTACATCCCTTTGCCGTGGCAATTCTTATACTTCTTTCCGCTACCGCAAGGACAGGGATCGTTACGCCCCACCTTCTTCTCTACCCGTACAGGAGCAGGTTTCGACTTCTCTCCCTCGCCTGCCCGAGCCGCCGCTTCACTGCGGGACGTCTGCATCTTGCTCATATCCGTAGGCGGTACGGCACGACGCCGCTGTTGCTGCTCCAACTGGTTTGAATCGGGAGTTTCCCGTACCGGAATATAGGCCCGCAACAAGATGGACAGGGTTTCACGATTGATTTTCTCAATCATCGTACGGAACATTTCAAACGATTCAAACTTATAAATCAACAACGGGTCCTTCTGTTCGTAAGAAGCATTCTGTACCGACTGCTTCAAATCATCCATATCCCGCAAGTGATCCTTCCAATTATCGTCAATCATTATCAACATGACGATTTTGCTGAATGCCCGGAAGACTTCCGCGCCTTTCGTCTCTACCGCCTTCTTCAACGAAACAGGTATCTGGAACCCTTTGTATCCGTCGGTAATAGGAATGGATATGTTTTCATACATCTGACCATGTTGGGCATATACCTGTTCCAAAACAGGATAAGCCATAGCCGCCATCGTTTCCGCACGACGACGCATCTGGGCATTGATGTCTTCCACAAGTTTATCGGCAACAGCCTCTTTCCCCGCACTCTTGAATTCCGTTTCCGTAACGGAGGTATCCACCGCCAACTGTTTCATCAACTCGAAACGGAACTCTTCATAGTCTCCGTCCGCATGTGCGGTAACAAAGGCTTCGGCGTAATCCAGAATCATATTGTTCAAATCCACCTCGATACCCTCGCCAAACAGAGCATGACGACGACGGGTATAAATCACCTCACGTTGTGAATTCATCACATCGTCATATTCTATCAACCGTTTACGGATACCGAAATGATTTTCTTCCACCTTCTTCTGCGCACGTTCTATCGCCCGGGTCATCATACCGGCCTGAATCACCTCACCTTCCTTCAATCCCATACGGTCCATAACCCCCGCTATCCGTTCCGAACCGAACAGACGCATCAGGTCATCTTCCAACGAGACAAAGAACTGAGACGAACCCGGATCTCCCTGACGTCCCGCACGTCCCCGCAACTGACGGTCCCCACGACGGGACTCATGACGCTCCGTACCTATGATGGCCAAACCGCCTGCCTGACGAACCTCCTCCGTCAACTTGATATCCGTACCACGTCCTGCCATATTGGTCGCAATGGTCACCTGACCTTTCCGCCCCGCTTCCTGAACCACCTGGGCTTCCAGCTGATGCTGCTTCGCATTCAACACATTATGAGGGATGCCCCGCAGTTTCAACGTACGGCTAAGCAATTCCGAAATTTCCACCGAGGTAGTACCCACCAATACGGGACGTCCCTCATTAACCAACCGGATGATTTCCTCTATCACTGCCGCATATTTTTCCCGTTTCGTACGGTAAATCAAATCCTGACGGTCTTCCCGTATCACCGGACGGTTGGTCGGGATAACCACCACATCCAACTTATAGATACTCCAGAATTCGGAAGCCTCCGTTTCTGCCGTACCCGTCATCCCCGCCAACTTGTGGTACATACGAAAATAGTTCTGAAGGGTTATGGTGGCAAAGGTCTGGGTAGCCGCTTCCACCTTCACATGTTCCTTCGCTTCCAACGCCTGATGCAACCCGTCGGAATAACGACGGCCCTCCATGATACGGCCCGTCTGTTCATCCACAATCTTCACTTTCCCGTCCACCAACACATATTCCACATCCTTCTCAAACATACCGTAAGCCTTCAACAACTGATTTACGGTATGCACACGTTCCGACTTAAGCGCAAAATCATTCAGCACTTCATCCTTCTTCGCCAACTTCTCCTGTTCCGAAATCGGCATCTTCTCTATATCGGCAACAGCTGCTCCGATATCCGGCAAGATAAAGAATTTGGGATCATTCACACTCTTCGCCAACACTTCGTGCCCCTTATCGGTCAAATCCACCGAATGAGCCTTCTCGTCAATAACGAAAAAGAGGTCATCCACAATCTCCGGCATACGCTTGTTGTTGTCCGCCATATAAATATTTTCCGTCTTCTGCATCAACGACTTATTCCCCGGTTCACTCAGGAACTTAATCAATGGACGGTATTTGGGCAATCCCTTATGAGCCCGGTAAAGCAACACGCCCCCTTCATCCTCTTTCCCTTCCGCTATCAGCCGACGGGCTTCATTCAGCAGGTGCGTCACATAATTCTTTTGCAGATTATACAGCTTTTCCACATAGTCCCGGTAATCATCAAACATCTGGTCGTCTCCCTTCGGTACCGGACCGGAAATAATCAACGGAGTACGCGCATCGTCTATCAATACCGAGTCCACCTCATCCACTATGGCATACTGATGTTTCCGCTGTACCAACTCCTCCGGAGAATTCGCCATGTTGTCACGAAGATAGTCAAACCCGAACTCATTGTTCGTCCCGTAGGTAATATCCGCATTATAGGCAGCTCGACGGGCATTCGAATTGGGTTGGTGCTTGTCAATGCAGTCGATGCTCAACCCATGAAATTCAAACATCGGACCCATCCATTCCGAGTCTCGTTTCGCCAAATAGTCATTCACCGTAACGACATGAACGCCTTTCCCCGAAAGAGCGTTCAGGAAAATAGGAAGGGTAGCTACCAGCGTCTTCCCCTCTCCTGTCGCCATCTCCGCTATCTTCCCCATATGCAGGACCACACCCCCGAACAGCTGACTGTCGTAGTGAATCATGTCCCACGTAATCATGTTCCCTCCGGCACGCCACGTATTCGAATAACGGGCCTTGTCTCCCTCTATCGTCACAAAATCCTTCTTCGCCGCCAAATCACGGTCAAAATCCGTAGCGGTAACCTCTACGATACTGTTCTGCGTAAAACGACGAGCCGTATCTTTCATGATGGCAAAGGCTTCCGGCAACAACTCCAACAACACCTTCTCTATGGTCTCATCAATCTGTTTGACCGTATGTTCTATCCGATTACCGATTCGTTCCTTCTCTTCCACTGAGATTTCCGGCTTCTCCAACTCCGCCTTCATGTTCACAATAGCAGCCTCATCTTCCGCAATGGCATCCATAACCCGTTTGCGCAAAGCAACCGTCCGGGCACGAAGCTCGTCGTTCGTAAGGGCTTCAATCTCAGGATAAACAGCCTTTATCTTCTCGATGTAAGGCATGACCTCTTTTCGGTCCTTCTCTTCTTTTGTTCCAAAGAACAGCTTTAATAAACCTGTTATAATACTCATTATAATTACGTTATATATTTTCAACTGAAACGGTCCGTACCCCCGCAAGATTCCCTCCTTCAGGAAAAACAATCCTCCTGAAACAGACGGTTACCCTTCGGAAAAGGCACAGGCCATAAAGGTCCCAAAGATAGAAAATTTATTGCAAAACAACAAAGATTCCCCCGGAAATTTATTTTCTATTTTCCAGAAGAAGAAGGGAAAGAAGCGGCCGGATAAGGAACCGTATCGGCCAAATGTTCGAAAAGCGTCTCGGCGGGAACAAAAGACTCATCTCCCAACGCATCGTTAATCTCTTTCAAACAACGCGTCAGGTTGGGCAACGCAGCCGCATTCTCCGGCTCCGTATGTTCTACGGCTTCCCCAATCTTTCGCAACAGATTCAACCGGACCTCCAACGACAACAAAACAAAACGACGCCGAAGGTCCGACTCGCAAGATTCGGAAACCGGCTCCCGGGAGGATAACTCATCACAGGAAAGCGGAGAAAGAGTACTCATGTCTTAATGATTTTTACAGCAAAGGTAACTCCCTGACTCCCTTTCCCGCTCCTCAAAGGGGGTGTATTTCCCCCTTTCGCCCGAAACAGGCTATTTCAGCAATGAATCAATCTTTGCCACCAACGACGCAAATTCATCCGCATCAAACAATCGGGTAAGCATCACTATCTTTCCGTCACGATCAATCAACACATTACGGGTTATTCCCGCCTTGCGATCCGCATATCGCGCAAAAATATCGGCTCCGGGGTCCAAACCCAACGGATAGGTCACTCCCGTAGCCTTGGCAAAAGCCTCTACCTTGTCCAAAGGTTCATCCCGGTCGATGCCCAACAGGACAAAATCATCATTCCCCTTGTGTTTCTGCCAGATATCCTTTTCTATAAACGGCATCTCTTTCCGGCAAACACCGCACCAGCTGGCGGTGAACTGCAACATCACCACCTTCCCTCGATATTGTGACAACCGAACGGAATCCCCTGAGACAAGACGCATCCCAAAGTCAGGAGCTACATCTCCTACCCGAACCAAATATCCGGCAGCGTCAGGAGTTCGCCCGGAGGATTGTCCGTAAAGAGCGGACAAACAGAAAAACAAACCGGTCAATAACAAAAACTTTTTCATCATTCATACAACAATTTTATGGTTTTCTCCCGTTCTCTTTCAGAAAACAGCTTCGGGGTAAAGATAATCAAATTTCATAAATCAGAACATTCCCTTCCTCCGGACACAAAAGATAAATCCCCGCGAAAAAATGGAAAAAGCAGAACGGAAAAGCTGAAAACCGTTCGCCTGTACCCGAAAAAACAAGAACAGGGAAAGCGTCAAATCATAAGATGAAACGGACCTGATTTTTAACGGGAAACAGATATTTACTTGGAAAAAACGAACATGTCCAAATAAAAAATGACACAAACTGATGAAAAAAAAGGAGACACACCACCCGAGACAGAAAACCCCTTCCTGAAAACAGGAAACAACCTCCTTGTATATTCCTGAAAACCCTCCTTTTTTATCTTGTTGAATCCAACAGAGAGAAAAAAAGAGTTCTTTTTTTTGGAACGGAACAAAAAAGCCGTATATTTGCACTCGAAAAAAGAGCGGGGTGTAGCTCAGCCCGGTTAGAGTACACGTCTGGGGGGCGTGTGGCCGCTGGTTCGAATCCAGTCACCCCGACCA
>CASFOM010000037.1 GCA_949296295.1 uncultured Alistipes sp.
CGTCGGAAGAGAGTACCCGATTATCCAACTCCTCCTGCAGTCCGGAGATGGCGGCAATGGGGTGCTGTTCCGGAAGCGCCCGGCTGTTGGCGTCAAGCTGGTTGTGATGAAACGTCCCGCTGGGTTGCTCTCCGGTGTCTTCTCCCGTAGCATACATGATGGCATATTGGTCGGCAATGAACCGCCGGGCATGAAGGTCTTTGTTGCTGTCGTAGGAGGCGAGTTTTCCGGCTTCTGCGGTTCCTGCGGGAACGGCGGCGTGCAACCCGTCCACCGTATCGGAATTTCCACCGTCGGCAGGCAACTTTGTCGGCAGGTCGGAAAAAAGAGGACGTTCATCCAACGCTTCTTCCAGTCCTGTTATGGCCGAGACGGGATGTTGTTCAGGCAAAGCCCTGCTTTCCGCATCCAACAGGTGATGGTAACGGGTTCCTCCGGAAAGAGCAGCATTTCCTCCGAATTGCAGGACTACGGTCTGTCCGCCTAATTGACCTTCCGGAGCAGCACTGTTTTCCCCTTGACTGTAAATGGTGCGGTATCGTGTTTGAGGTGAGCTAATTCTGGCAATCATAGGGAGTTTCCGATTAAAGAGGGTTCAAGATGCAGGTGAGAGCTGACAGCAATGCGTCGCGTTTCTGTTTTTGTCCCGGCTTCTTCCGTAATCATCAGCTCTGCCGTAAGAACACCGGGGGTTAATTCTTTGCTTCGTTCAGCGGGAATAAGTGCGGAAAGACGAGTGTCGCTCTCTCGGGAGAGAGGAAGGGTATCTGCTTCTTCCGGAGAGGTGGACAGTCGGATGACCGGTCCGTTGTGTCGCGTGTAGAGAAGCATATCGGCTTCGCAGAGCGTTAAATCGGCCGGCTCCGACATGGCATCATCGGCAAACAGTTCAATGGTTAGGGCAATATCTTCTCCCTGATAAAAAATTTCTCCCATGGTTTTCCTGGTTTAAGCAAGTATGTAACAACGTTCGGGGTTCCCGATACGTAAGTAGTGAAGCTCTGCCTGAATCCGACGGGCAATCTGCTCCTGTTCCGCCGTCCGTACCGTACTCTCGTCGGTCAGTCCGTTCAGAATACTCCATTTGAGCAATACTCCGTTTACTGCATATTCGGAACACAACCCGTCCATAAGTTCCAAACGATTGGTATTGAAAAGGAGATTCCCTGATTCATCGCTGGATTTCTCGATGGAGAATCCGTATGAAGGGGAAGAATCTTCCGTCTCTTTTTGATTGACAAAAAGAGTTTCCGGCAGGGTGGTTGTCGATTTGGTGAACAGGGAAAAGAGTTTGCGAAAAGTGTCCGACAACGTTTCTGTCAGATAGTTCTTTTCATCGTCAGACAGTCCTATGATTTCCCAGGAATCTTCCGTCTCGGATGTTTGGCGGCTGCGGGCATAGTAGGCGCTTTGTCGGATGATGCGGGAGAAAAGTTCTTCGGCCTCCCAGCTGAATGTGATGGTTTTTTCGAGAATGGTGTACATGGCAGAGCAAAGGGTTTAGGGAATACGGTAGGGTCGATGGATTGGCTTTTCCGTATCCAATATGGTGGATTTCAATTCAGTACGTGCCGCTTCCGCACCTGCCGGGAGAGGCGTGTTATGGTGTCGGAGCCAGCTTTCTGTCAGGGTGGCAATCAGATAACGTTCCATGCGTCCCGGCAGCTCTTCTGCCTGCCAGGAGGAGACAGGAAGGAGACGAAAGGAAAATTCATTTCCTGTGTCGGCATAGACGATGAGCAGGGGCAGCAACAGACGGTGCAGATCGGCAACGGGCTCTTCCAACAGCATCCCGGCTAAGTGTTGTTGTTCTTCTGTCGGTTCCAACGGGTTGTCGTTCTCTCCCGCGGCAGGACCGAGCAGGAGGTGAAGACGCAAGGTCGCGGCACGAAACAGTTTCTTTTTGTCAAACGTGATTTCTATGGGGGGTAATGCGGTGTTTGTCATGGTTATAAAACTTTGAGTTGTTCCAAGGCATTGGAGCTGCACAGCTGGGCTGCCTGTATCTCTCCGGTCACTTGCAATACTTCCGCTGCCGTTAGCCATACCAAGGGAGGACAGAGCCGTTCGGGGAAAGCGTCGTTGTAGGGAGGGACATCAGGGACGTATGCCGACGCGGCAATACGGTGTTCAGTTCCCGGGGGCAGAGAGAAATAGTGGAGTTTATCCCCTTCGTGTATCACGACGGGTTTGGCCGTCCCTCCTCGTAAGTCGGGATGAAACTGACGGCGATAGAGAGGACCGGAAGCGGGCGAGAGTTCGGTGACGGGACGGCTCCATCCTTCCATACGGAAGAGAAGCAGCCGAAGGAAATCTTCCGGCAGAGCGACGGTTCCGGAGCCGTCGGCCTGTGGCTGGGGCGTGGCTGACAACTCTGCCGGATGGGTGAATACATGGTTGGGAGCTGTCAGCAACAATTGTCGGCCGGCATCGTTCAACATCTGTTCTATCGGAAATTGCTCGTACATGATGCTGTTGTTGCCGCTGCCGCTTTCATCGATGCAGCGCAGGACCTGTTCCTGGAGTTGTTCGAGAGTCATGGCAGTGGGTTAAAGATTGACGAAAGAGATTCCGTACTGTTCCGCTGTGGCGCGTATGCGTGCAATACCGGTTGCCGGACGTAATTCCGTCCCGTAGTGCAGACGCAGATATTCCAAAGCCTGCTGTTTATTATGTACCTCTTCTACCGGAGTAAGAGAAGCCGGTTGAGGAACAGGTTGTACGGGTTTCGGTTGGGGAGCTTCGATAAACTCTTCTCCGTAGCCGCTATCTTCTTCTATGGCTTGTTGTAATGTTGTGTCGGCCGTAGTAAAACGGTGTTTCTGAAACGTGATGAATGCTCTGCCGGAAGGGGTTTTTACGGAAGTGGACAGATAACCTGCATTGAGGCTGATGTACGTTTTTATCATAGCAAAAGGTTTAGAAAATTAGGGAAATCAGGACCACAGGATGGATGGTTTCAAGGGGTCCGTAGCGGGCAGAGGGAATATCACTCCCCTCTGTCCTGAAGGGGCGGCTTCTGCCGCAGGGGATTAGGCTTTGGGTTTGATGATGGCGTGACAGTCCGGATAGCGGAGCGTCAAAGCCGACACCTCCTGAATAACGCGCGCGTCAGCGTTCTTTTGTCCTGACTTTTTCAAATCGAGGTTGGTAACGCTCATCGGTACGAACTCATGTTTCGACACGTGTTCCAAATCGAGGATTAACCCGCAGTCTTCCCACCCGGCGTCGCGGAACAGCGGAGCCAATACGATGTCCAAAGTACCGAAGTTGGTATGAATGGTTCGTATCTCTACACCCAATCCGCTTTTCTTTTCGGTAGAAGAGAGCTGCTTTTGGAATTCATCCACCTGTGCAATGGCTTTCAGCAGGCCGGAACCGGCGAATAACATACGGTTGGTAGAGCCGTTGTTTCCGTCAAAGACCTCTTTCAGCCAGGTGTTGTAGTCATCTTTCGAAACGGTACGGTCGCCGCTGCCTGTCCCGTAGTTCAATACACGGTCAATGTCCCGGGTAATGCCTCGCGTGAAGTAGGTCCGGTCGTTGCCTGTCACAATTTCTCCTCCCATACCGAACAACATGGATAATTCCATTTCCATCTTCATCGAAAGGATATTGACCGCTTCGAAGTTGCTGAATCCCCAGTTCACTTCCTTCTTGGTAATGCGGTGGAAGGTGGATTCTTCGATTTGCGCCATGAAGTTCTGGCAATATTGCCAGGAGAGTGACGGATACATGGCAAAGGGGTCGGTGCTGATGGCCAATTCGCTCTTGGCTTGTCCCATACGAATCAGTACGGTATCGGCCGAGAAGTCAGGGACAACAAATTTGTCGGCATTGGCTGCTCCGGCTTTCCCCTTTACACCTCCTACGGGGACCAATTCCAACGTATTTCCCGATTTGGAAGCGACGTAGAACATGACATCGTCCTTGTGCGTACCGCTTCCTCCGATGATGGCAGCACCTTTCACCCCGGGCAAGGTCAGGTCGCGCATCAGCAACGTGTCGTGTACCCGCCAGATATCAGGAGAGGCGACACCTACGAAAATCTGCGTCATCTCGGTATCGGAATAGGTGAATGATTTTGCCGGAGAACCTACGTTGGCTCCGTTTCCGGAAGCGGAAGCATCCAGCGCGTCGCGGATGGGTTTATAGGCCGCCTGATAGTAGCCTATCTTTTGTGATGCGGCTTTTTGGGACCGTTTCATCGAACGCAGGATGGTGTCTAACGGTGTACGGGCCGGCATCATCATAGTCACACTCTGAGAGATGTCTTCCTGCAACAGCTCTTCACTTTTCTCTGCTGTACGGGTGGTAGCTGTCTCTCCTGCCAAAGGGATACCTGCTATGCCGGCAAAAGCCATTACCACGCTGCATGCGTCGGTATCGGGCAACAGGGCAAGCATTAAGGCGAAGGCGGCCATCAAGGGCAACCACAAGGCGATTTTTTTCATTTGTTTTTTCATGAATGGTGATGTTAAAAGGTTTTTGGATAAATAAAGAATATGGTGTGGATTCTGTGGTTAAGTGAAGTTTGTAGAATCCTCCGTTAGTATTTGTTGGCCATTAGCCGTTCGATATAGCCGGTTTTTCGGGGAGCAGATTCCTGCATGGAGGCTCCGGAACTTGACGGTAATCCGTCACTTTCCCGTCGCAAAGCCATACGTCGTGATTCTATGGCCGCATTTCTGCCGTCGATTTCTCCCGCTTCGTGGGCTGTGCGTATATCCTCCTCGTAGGTATAGGAACGGTACAGCTTTTCTAACGATTGCTGGGAGAATATGCCGTTAATCATGTCCCCAACCAAATTGTCCACATATTCTGTGAACGCTTTTTCCTCTTCGGGAGTAAGGGCTTTGCTCTGGAAGAACTTTTCAATCTCTATCCGTGACAATTCCGCATTGGCCTGATATTCCCGTATGCGTTCTTCGCGTTCTGCGGCCCGACGTCGTTGTTCTTCCTGAGCCTCGTAATAGTCGTAGTAATCTTCTTCTCCTTCTTCCGGTTCGGGGAGCTCGAAGTCCGCTTTCAACATGGCAACGCGTAAGGGGGTTCCTTTGAACAGTTCGGTAAACAACGTTCCCAATTCGGGATATTCCCGGACCAATTCGATGAGCCGGTTGTTGTCATCTTCAAACATGCGGCGCTGTTGCTCACTACGGTCATAATCTTCGTAGAAGGCTGTTTTCATAGCTTCATCGTCATCAAAGGTTGCGTCAGGATATTTTCTCAGGTATCGTTCTTTCCAGCGAGGCAATCCGGCGGGACGGACGGCGGTCATGACCGCTTGTGCCCGACGTACGCGTGGATCTGCCGCCACAGAACGATGGGGGTTCTGATCCCGGTTATCGGGATATTCCTCCGCAGTAAGAGGAGGGATAAGGGTGTTTTCCATGTCTGTTTTTATTTGATTTCGACGGTAAAATTACCGCTGCTGTTCTCACTTCTTGCATTTAAAAGTTCCGCGTTCGGAACCTTTGACTTATCTTTGTATGGATTCCCGAAAGTAATTTTGAACGGGAAACCTCCCGGATTGCTCCTTCGAACGTGTGGCAGGGAGGTGCGATAAGATTTATGACGGGCCATACCTCCCTTGTCCCGTTTCTCTCACTGTCTGAATTTCTGAAGTTTTGATTTTTCTTTCAAGGTGTTGTTTCTCTTTTCTCTGCCGGAAGCAACGGCGGATATTTTTGTCTTACTCATTTTCATAAGAAACGCAAACCGATATGAATCGAAAAATTGAACATCCTGAACAGGTGATGGGGTATTATGTTGAGCTGAGAAGTCAGTTGGCTCGTTTGGATGCCCATTTTTACGTCACGCCTGCTTATTATTACGATAAGATTGCCGAACGGTTCGGTATTACGCCGAAGTATGCCGCCCGGCTGTTGAATCGTCTGTTCCGTCGTAACGAGAGGGAGTGCCGTGACTGTTGATGAGTTGTTGGAAGAGAATCGTCGCCGGTTGGAACAACAGTCCGTTCCGTATAACCCTTTGACCGGAGAAGGTTCCCCCATAGAACGCTTTTTATTGCCGGTGGACGGCGTTTCCGCCTTGTCCCTGCCGTCTCCCATGCGACACCATCCGTTGGTAGCCGAGCGGCTCCGTACGCCTCAGGAACCGCTTTCGCCTGAGATGCTGCGTCGCATACGCCTGCTTCGTGTGGCATACGACTTTGAATATTGGTGTGCCCTTTGTGTGAAGATACAGGATAAGACCACCAAACGGATGGTCCCTTTTGTGTTGCGTCCTCCTCAATTGAAACTGTTGCGTGTCATGTGGGAGGATTTGTGGGCGGAACGTCCTGTGAGAATCATCCTGCTCAAGGCTCGTCAATGGGGCGGTTCTACGTTGGTACAGCTGTTTATGGCGTGGATACAGTGTTTCCACCGTCGGGGATGGCATTCGGTCATTGTGGCGGATGTGGAGGATCAGGCCCGGAACATCAAGGCCATGTACAGCCGTATGGCTCAACATCATCCTTCGGAAGTGCTGCCCATCTCTTTCTCCAATTTTGAAGGTTCCTCCAAAAACAAGGTCATAGAAGGCAGGGATTGTGTCATCTATCTGGGGTCCATGCAGAAGCCCGACTCTTTGAGGTCGGCGGATGTCATGATGGCTCATCTCTCGGAAGTGGGGTTGTGGAAGGAGACAGAAGGCCGTAAGCCGGAAGATTTGGTACAGTCCATTGCCGGGACGGTTCCGTTGGAACCTTTTTCCGTGATTGTGATGGAGAGTACCGCCAAGGGGGTGGGGAATTTTTTTCACCGGGAATGGGTGAAGGCCCGGAATGGAGAGAGCGGTTACCGACCGGTCTTTGTGGCGTGGTATGAAATTCCTCTGTATCGTCTGCCGTTTGCTTCGGAAGCGGCCTGCAGAACTTTTGCCGCCTCTCTGACGGAACATGAACGGTACTGTTTCGGGTTAGGTGCTACTTTGGAGGCGATTCACTGGTACCGGACGAAGAAACATACGGAGAGTTATGACGACTGGCGTATGGGGTGTGAATTCCCCACTACGCCGGAAGAGGCGTTTCAGTCCACCGGCCGGAGGGCACATCCTCCGCGTTATGTATCCCAGATGCGGTTATATACGCGTCCTCCCAAGTATCGGGGGGATTTGTTTGCCGACGCCTCATCAGGCCGGCAGGCCATAGATGGTTCTCTGCGGTTTGTCGAGACGACCGGAGGAGAGCTCTGGCTTTGGGCGTTGCCGGAGGAGGAGTTTCGAATGACCAACCGCTATGTGGTCAGTATGGATATCGGGGGAAGGAGTGATCAGGCGGATTGGTCGGTTATCTCTGTGATTGACCGTTACTGGCTTTCCGAGGGAGGGGTAGAGGAGTGTATCGGCACGTTCCGGTTTCATCTTGATCAGGATTTGGCGGTATGGAAAGCGGTTCAGTTGGCCCGCTATTTTCACAATGCTCTGTTGGTGGTAGAGGCTAATTCGTTGAATGCGAAAGGGACGGAAGGAGATCATACGCTAACCATCTTGGATGAGATAAAGGATTATTACGACAATCTTTATTGCCGTACCGACCCTCAGAAGATACGGGAAGGGGCTCCGTTGCGTTATGGCTTTTTCACGTCGGCTGCATCCAAAACCGATTTGGTCAATCAGATGAATAAACGGTTTCGGGAAACGGGGTATATAGAACGGGATGCGCGGGCCTTGGATGAAGCCGACTATTACGAGGTGCGTGAAGATGGCAGTTATGGAGCGGTGGCCGGGGAACATGATGATATTTATATGAGCCGGGCCATAGGATTGAAGGCTTCTTCCCAACTTCCTCTTCCGCACCTTGTCGTTTCGCGGCCTGCACAACCGGTACGTCGTTCTCCGGACAACCGTATTCGCCGGGAGAGTTCGTTTTAGGGAATACCGGTTGGGATATCGGGGATATATTGCAACAGGAGGTGCGCCCTATTAAAAAGTAGGCGCACCTCCTGTCGTTTTGTATGGTCTGTCTTGATTGTTGGGATTTATTTCCCGAGTAAAGCATCCGTCTCTTCCGGTTTGAACCGTACTGCCACAATGGAGTGCCGTTCTTTCCCCGGATGATATTTGATATAGGTAACGGCCAATACTGTTCCGTCTGGAAGAATCTCTACTCCCGGATAGCCACAATCAGAACCTGCAAAACTGTGTAATAACTTGATACGATACTGTCCGGAAGTTCCTTCCCGTAAATCCTTGTAGTTCCCTATCCAGGCAACAAAATGGCCTTTGGTGGGACTGTTGGGTGCCATATCTCGAAAAACAGCGATTAATCGTCCGTCCGGCAGATATTTTATCACGTGTCTGTCTCCTGTCAATCCCCAAGGAGTGGGTTCTAAAGAAGACCAACTTTCCCCTTCATCATCGGAAAACATCATCAAAGAGTGTCCCCGACGATTGTTCTCCCGCGCCACACAAATTAATCGTTTCCCGTCAGGACTGCGGAATACACACGGTTCACAAGGGGAATATCCCTCTTTCTCTCCTGTCAATACGGAAGGTTCCCAGGTCAATCCTCCATCATGAGATATCGATTGCCACAACGTCAGAGGGGCACGATCCTCGTCCTGATAACCGCGATGATACATTCCTAAATAGTCTCCGTTCTTTAGTTGGACAATACTTGAGAAAGCCATCACGCATGGCTTTTCCAAACTGCGAACATCACTCCAGCTTTTTCCTCCGTCTTCACTGTAACTCTGTCCCATCTTGGGTGTCTGACAGAAAACGAAGAGCCTTGATTTCCCTCCCTGATCGGTAAGTTGATAAATACTGGGACAGTTACTCATTCCTTGCCATGTGTCCGGAGCTTCCCGGGTTACCCAGCTTTTCCCTCCGTCACTGCTTTCCGCAATAAAATCGGCTTTCCCGCCATGTCCTCGGGACCATGTACAGATTATTCTGCCATCCGCTAATTGTACGGTTGTCGGATGACCATGATACAATTCCGGAGTTCCCGAGGCGACAACTACTTGTCTGTCCTGTTGTTCCGACAAGTCCACCCACGGTAGATTGGACCTGTCCGTTTGTGCCCATGCTGTTCCCATGCTTCCTGCAATGAATAAGGAGACAAGCCAATGGATTCTTTTTAAAAAAAACATCTCTATATCTTATTGATTTTTATTCATTATCTGAACCAATTGTTCCGCCAATACTTCATATCCTTGACCGGTCAGGTGAACCCCGTCGCCTCCGTACAATCCTGCTCCTAAGTTTCCGGAAGCGTCGGTAAGCCACGGTGTAGGATTGATGTATTCCACCCCTTTGAATTTATGATGAGCCAACAAGTCATGTATCCTGTCGCATTTCTTGCGTAATTCGCTGTTGGGTTCCTGTCCTGCCGGAAACAGTCCCAACAGAATAATGCGGGAGTCCGGAAATTCCTGGCAAGCAGCATCTGATACGGCAATAATCCCTTTGGCTACCTCTTCCGGCGCATCCTGACCTGCCAGTAAATTATTCACGCCGATAGCAATAACCACCTGTTCCGGATGGCAAGCACCATATCCGTCGTGACGGATGCGCCATAACAAATGCTGGGTACGGTCTCCTGAAATACCGGCACTCTCCCAGTTTCCTTCTCCCAACAGTTTGTCCAAAGCCTGTTTCCCGGGTTTATAGGTTACGGCCTGACGTGTTCCTCCCCATCCCTGCGTAATGGAGTTTCCCAAGAGCAGAAGTTTCAGGGTTTTCCCGGACAAGGTACGGCGTATATCTTCCGCTACCCCATGCCATTCACTGCCTTCACTCCATCCTGCTGCTGACCGATATTCATTTCCCGGAACAGCATGGGTACATACCTCCGGCAGACGTCCCATGGCGGAGAGGATAAACCGGACTATCGGTTCCGGATCATTCAACGAATGGGGATGGTGTCCTACTCCCGGTTTATGAATGACGGTGATGGGAGCCCCCAGACGCGCCATCTCCTTTTCGAAGATAGCTGTGTTTTCATCCACAGGAACCACCTCATCCGCATCTCCTACCACATGAAGTACGGGTATTCCTGCCTTGGCGATTATTCTTGCATGGTCAAGGGGATTGCCTTGCCAAGCCAACGCTTCCGATTCATTGGAGAATCCATAAGCGGATAATAGCTTGCGGGTGTCGTCCGCTGAACCGGAACCATGACCTTTCCCCATAGGCCAGCTTTTAAAATCCATTACGGGGGCGTCCGCATAGATACAGGCTACCCGGTTTGGATTGGCTGCGGCCCAGTTATAGATAATCAACCCTCCTCGGCTCATCCCTTCCAAGGCTACTTTCTTGCCGAATCCGGCCTTCACCAACCGGCGGTACAGATTGTTCCATCGTTCTACGGCCTGTTGTGAACCGTATAAATCGGCCACATCGCAATATACGATATGGTAGCCATGTTCCAACAAGGCGATGTCTGTCTGGGGTTCGTGGCCCCAGAAGCGGGCACGAATCATCCAGGGACGTCCGGGAGCTTCCACGTAAGGCTTCACGATTTTGCAGGGCACTCCATCAAGGTCGAAGTCATATCCTTGAAAACCGTGAAAGTTGAATGGTTGTGCCGTCTGTAATTCTTCCATCGTTTCTTCTTTGTCGGAAACGGTAGGTTGTGTCAGATATTCCCCGATTTTTACAGCCATTTCCCCTGCTCCTATGGAAGAGGGGTGCAGTCTGTCGGGCATGATATGGGATTCCCAGACATCTCCGAACAGATTGAACAGGTTGATAATTTCCAACTTGTTCTCCCAAGCCAATGTTTCTATCATAGGGCGTACTTCCCCTTCAATCAATTCCGGACTAATCGTATTCTTTTCCAAAAGGAAACAACGAACGGGTGTCAGAAGAATAATCCTCGGATGTGATTCGAAGCTTTGAAAATAGTGGATTAATTTCCGATAATCCGACATGAACTCTTCCTTGTATCGCCAGTTTTGCGGTTTGGTATCGTTTGTGCCCAATTTAATCAATACAATATCCGGCTGAAAATCCTTGGATGCCTTGTATTCGTTGGTTGATACATAAGGATAATCCCCTTTGGAGAGCAGGGTACTGCCTGAAACGCCAAAGTTACGTACTTCATAATCCGAGCCTAAATAAGCCTGTAACTGGGCAGGATAACAGTTTTCTTCCCGGTTGGGAATAAATGCGCCGTAGGTAATGCTGTTCCCGATACAAGCCACCTTGACAGGGGCAGCCCATACCATTTCAAACAGTCCCGAGAGCAACGCCAATAAGACAAAAAACAAATGCTTCATGATATTTACAGTTTGGTAATCGATTATATTTTACAAGCTTTAAAGATACGATAAGGCAGGAAATGCCGGTCCATAACGGTCATTACCTGTTCTGGATTTCGGGAACGTAAACTCTCCAGGATGTCTTCATGGGAAACCAGGTTCCCTTCTGTAAGTAAACGTTCATTAATGGTGCGAATCTCTGTTTCATACGTTCGATTGATATAAGTAATTACAGTGTAAAGAACCGATTGAAATCGAACTAAAAAAGCATTTCCTGAAAATTCATATAACTTACGATGAAAAGCGAATTCGTCGGATATGTCGTACGTATTCGTCTGAGGCAATCCACTGTTTGCCAACTGAATCTCCAATTCCTCTATCTGGGCTTCCGTAATCTGATTCGATAACCGATAAACGGTCCCTAACTCCATCGTAATTCGATAGTCCAATAACTCAAGCAGGGTATCTATTGTAAAGAAATGCGGATCAAGCATACGACCTAAACCTGGAAAAATATCAGGCTCTGATAAGGTCATCCCCCTTCGAGGACGTGTCTTGACTAATCCGATGAAACGTAATCGGCTCAATGCTTCCCGCAATACACTTCGTGCAATGCCCAAATGATTGGCCAATTCCAGCTCTCCGGGAAGAGAATCCCCCAGACAATATCCCCGTTCCAAAAAGAGTTGTAAAATCTGCATCTCTACCTTGTCCACCAGCAAACCTTCATTTTCTGGAGATTCGGAATAAAAAGATGTCTTTGCTGTTTTGTTCATGGAAATAATCAACTTTATTTGTCTGACAAATTTAAAATATTTTTTCTGCTCTTCAAAATTTTGTCAGACAAATATTTTGTGATGATGAAAAATCTATTAGATAAGAATCAAGTAAATCCAATATTTTGATGGGAAAATAGATTCGTTTTATGGAGTATTTCATTAGTATATTGATATGGAATAAGATATGGTGAAGATAAATGAGATGAGATATTGGTATGGCTTGTTGATTTCTGGGATGTTTTGAAGAATGATTTTGGACAAATTACATAACAAACAAATCAATATGAAATAGCGAAAATAGCTGTTTATCCGTACTTTTGTCTCAAAATATTACTTGTATGAAACTGAAAAACAAATTCTTATCTTTATTTTTAGGGGTGTTGTTTTCCTTGGGCTGTTGTTTCCCTGTGGGGGCAGCCCATGCAGAATACGACATAGACCATTTGCAGGTCAATGATCTTGATACTCCGGTTATAGATACTCCTCCCCGCTTTCGATGGAGAATGACCTCTGAGCGGAGGGGGATGAAACAAACGGCCTATCGTATCATAGTAGGAACGGACTCGGTGCAGGTAGCCGCCGGAAACGGAGATATGTGGGACAGCGGAAAAACGGAGACAGCAACCTCCCTGGATATTCCTTACGAAGGGAAGTCCTTGTCCAGCAACACCGTCTATTATTGGCGGGTATGCCTTTGGGACGAACATGCCCGGAAAGGGGTTTGGAGTGACGTAACTTCTTTCTCTACGGCACTGTTGCGTCCGGAGGACTGGCAAGCACAATGGATTACGGTTCCACGTAAGATTCCTCATTATTCGGGAGTGGAGATACGTTTGGAGCAGCCTGTACGTACTCGTTTCCTGAGATTGGGAGTAACCCGTATCGGAATGCCGGTTGATGAGAATGGCTGGTGGCGGGTGCAGCTTGCCGAGATAGAGGTTTTTGGACCGGAACGGGAAGACAATGAGGCGTTGTACTGTCCGGTCTCCATCAGTAGAGAGTATGCAGCAGGAGGTTGGTCCGCCAGCAGATTGACGGACGGCATAACGGTATCGACGGCAGATAGTCCCGGAGGTACTTCGGAATACTATACTACGGATACTCCGGAGACACCGTTATACATCACCCTCGATTTGGGACAGGAAAAAACGGTGGACCGTATTGTCCTTTATCCCCGGAATGATGTAGCGTCTCGGGATGATGCTTCCAAATCCGGAAGTTTCCCTCGTGATTTTACCATAGAAACCCGTATCGGTCAGGAGGGAGATTTTACACTGTGTCATACGGTGAAAAATCAGGAAACCCCTTCTTTTGTCCCTGTTCAGAATGATATGTCGCTGCCGTTGTTGGGAAAACAGTTTTCCACAAACAAGACGGTTAAACGTGCTGTGCTTTACGCTTCCGGACAGGGATTGTTCGAGATTACCCTGAACGGGCGTCCCGTTACCTCTCATGTGCTGGAGCCGGGGGAGAGCTGTTTCCGGAAAACCCTGTTGTATGCAGCCTATGACGTGACCGGATTGTTACGGCAGGGAGAGAATACGCTGATTGCTACGTTGGGAAACGGTATTTATCATAATCCTTATACGAACCGTTATCAAAAACTGAATGTTGTGTACGGTCCTCTGCGTCTTTTGGGACAGATGGAAATTGAATATACGGATGGTTCCCGGGAAAGAGTAGTCACCGACCTCTCCTGGAAGACCACTTCCAGCCCATATACGTTCAGTGCCTGGTATGGCGGAGAAGATTATGATGCCCGTCAGGAGATACCGGGCCTGTACGCTCCGGGGTATTCTTTGGAAGGGTGGAGTGATGTGCTCCCTTGTGAGACTCCTGAGGGGAAATTAAAGGTACAGTTTTACCCGCCTACACAGGTTGTGGAGACGTGGAAAGCGAAACGGGTGACCTCTCCGGAAGCGGGCGTTTATTTAGTGGATTTCGGACAGAATTTTGCTGGTCAGTATGAGTTTTCCATGGAGGCTCCGGCAGGAACCACCATCCAGCTGTGGCCATCGGAAGCTCTTACGTCATCCGGACGGGCAGACCAGACTTCTACGGGAGGACCTACTTATGAGACTTATACTTTTCGTGGAGGAGAGACGGAACAGTGGGGACCCAAATTTGTCTATCATGGATTCCGCTATCTGGAAATACGGGGATTACCGGTTCCTCCTCAACCGGAAATGTTTACGGCAAAACGAATCCGTGCAGGGAATCGGCGGACAGGTTCTTTTGAAGCCTCCAACCCGATGTTGAACAGCATTGACACATTGATAAGCCGGAGTATTGAATCCAATATGTACAATACCTTGACCGATTGTCCCCATAGGGAAAAGTTAGGTTGGTTGGAGGTGCCGGCGTTGATGTTCAACAGCATTACTGCCGGATATGATGTAGCGGCATGGATCAGGAAAATAGTCATGGATGCGGGAGATGCGCAACTTCCCGACGGGATGGTCCCTTCCACAGCTCCGGAACATACCATTTTCTGGGGACCGTTTCGCGATGATCCTACCTGGGGAGGTTCTGCCATCATGCTGCCGTGGCTCTGTTACGAGACATACGGAGACCGGGGGCAGTTGGAACAATCGTGGCCGGTTATGGTGCGGCTGATGAATTATTTGGCGTCAAAATCGAACGGATACCTGTTGAATCATGGTTTGGGAGAGTGGGGAGCTTATGACAAATCGACCAGTGTGGGATTTACGGAAAGCTGTACCTATTATCTGTTGGCTCAGACCATGATGCGAAGCGCTCAGGTATTGGGGAAACAGGAAGAGGCCAATCGTTATGACCTTTTGGCTCAGGATATACGGAAAGCGTTGAACAGCACTTATTACCATTCCGACCAGGGCAGTTACGATTCCGGTTCGCAAGCGGCCAATGCTATGGCTCTTTATTATAATATAGTACCGGAAGGAGAGGAGGAACGGGTTTTGGAACAGTTAGTTCGTTCGGTAGAGAAAGAAAAATATCACCTTACTACGGGAGAGATTGCCCTGAAACCGTTATTCCTTTCTTTAGCCCGCTATGGACGTAATGATGTAGTTTATCAGATGGCGGTGCAGACCTCCATGCCCAGCTATGGCTATTTTATAGAACGGGGAGCCACCTCCTTGCCGGAATATTGGGATATGGTTGCCTCACAGAACCACTGTATGATGGGCCATTTGCAGGGATGGTTTTATGAGCATCTGGCGGGGATACGTCCCGGAGATGACGGAGGACGTGAGATAGAGATAGCTCCCTATTTTGCTCCGGAGCTGCAATGGGTGAGAGCTCATCGCGAGACAGCTTATGGAAAGGTGTCTTCCGCATGGGAACGGACTGCGGAAGGAGACCTTTTACTGACGGTAACGGTTCCGGTAGGGAGTAGTGCTACGGTACGACTTCCGGGGACCATAACACAGTTGCTTGAAGGAGAAAAGCCGTTAAAGGCAGGGAAAAAGGGGATTGTCTCCTTACGTGAGAAAGAGAATGAGGTAGAGGTGAAAATTGGTTCGGGAGTCTATTCTTTCCGGGTGCAATCCATTTAGAAAAGGGTAGGTCCAAAGATAAGATATTTGGAGTATTGCCAGAAAGGAAACGAATGAATTTTAGAAAAAAAGATAAGTCTTTTATATCTGCGGGGTCGTTTGATTCCGTCTGGTATTTAGACCGGATTGAGTATATGAAATAAAAATAGTTTTATTCGGAAAGTTTGAGCGGGGAAGGAGGTGTGTCCAAACATGGAATTTGGCACACCTCCTTTGTAACAGTATCGGCATTAGTGAAATCAGGAATCATATTCCCCAGGGAAATTATGAATGTGTTTGGAGAAATTTTGCCTTTATGACTCTTTTTTTAATTCCGCCACCATGATAACGGGATTGTCATCTTCCTTTAATTTTAAGAAATTACCTTTATAACGTGTAGGAGTAAACAGGAAAATAAGTTTCCCGTTTTTTATTTCCATCAAACGTAACGGCATGACATATCCATCAGGGAAACGATAATTGAAAACAGCCAAAGCCATAAATCCGAAAGGGTTGTTTTTCCTTTGAGCAACTAATTTTTGAGTATCCCGATTCCAAATTTGAATTAAGTTGGTAGTAATGATGGAATATTTACCGATTTCTTTATAATCTCCAAAACTTAATTTTTTTTCTTTCTCAGGTAAGGAAGGGATGTATTTTCCCCGATACAAAACCAAATAAGGTTCTATATTTCGTTGCGGAGTTATTCGAAACAAGGTATCGTTGTAACTTTTCATAAACCAGAAATGGTCGTCGGTAAAGAAAATATCTCTTGAATCTAACCCTAACATTATCTGTCTGTTTTCATCCGGATCCGGTCTTTTTTCTCCTGCTTCCTTTAATTCTTTGACGATTTGTACCAAAGAATCTGTAAACCCTAAGAAGGTGGAGTCTCCCGGGAACCGTTCATATTGATTGACAAACACAAATCCGGAATCATGGGGATACAGATACATGAGAGGCCGTAAGCTGTCACTTCTGAAATGATGTATGAGTGTTCCATTTTTATCTTTGATAATCGCTTCATAATCAGTAACAAACATCACATGCTGATCGTTTTTAAAAGGAACGACGTGATGTACGATTGATGATAATTCTCCCGGTCCTTTCCCCGGCCAGATGAATCGTTTGATAAAATGCCCGGAAGAATCGAATAATAATACGGGTTCTTTTTGGGTGATTTTGTTAAAAACCAAATAAGGTTCTATATTTCGTTGCGGAGTTA
>CASFOM010000038.1 GCA_949296295.1 uncultured Alistipes sp.
GCTTTAGCGGACCTTAATTGAAAAACGACGCCCTAAGGGCAAAAAATGATATAACCCAAATATTATGACAGAACAAACAAAAGTAACCACTTTGGAAAAAGTCGTGATTCGTTTCTCTGGAGATTCTGGAGACGGAATGCAATTAACCGGGACGATTTTTTCCAATTTGTCGGCAATTGTAGGGAATGAGATATCGACATTTCCAGATTATCCGGCAGAAGTACGAGCCCCTCAGGGAACATTGAGCGGAGTTTCGGGTTTCCAGGTACATTTGGGCTCAGGAAAAATTCTTACACCGGGAGACAAAACCGATGTATTGGTAGCCATGAATCCGGCAGCCTTAAAGGTGAATGTAAAGCATTTGAAATCTGATTCAATAGTTATTATTGATACGGATTCCTTTCAAAAGAGCGATTTGGAGAAGGCATTGTTTACAACCGACGATCCGTTCAAGGAATTGGGATTGAATAGTGTTCAAGTAGTAGCCGCTCCTATTTCTTCTTTAGTGAAATCAGGATTAGCAGAGTTCGGTTTGGATAACAAATCGGCCTTACGTTGTAAAAATATGTTTGCCTTAGGGTTGGTTTGCTGGTTATTCGAACGTCCCTTAGAAGAAGCCATGCACCTTTTACAAAACAAGTTTTCTCAAAAGCCGGTAATTGCACAAGCGAATATCAAAGCCTTAACGGACGGATATAACTATGGACATAACATCCATGCCAGCGTCTCTACCTATCGAATAGAAGGCAGCAAGGCAACCCCTGGTTTTTATATGGATGTGAATGGGAATAGAGCCACCTCTTATGGTTTGATAGCGGCGGCAGAGAAATCAGGCTTACGGTTGTTTTTGGGTAGTTATCCAATTACTCCGGCAACAGATATCCTGCATGAATTATCCAAAAGGAAAGATTTAGGAGTGATAACGGTACAGGCAGAAGATGAAATAGCGGGAATTTGTTCAGCCATAGGAGCCAGTTTTGCAGGATGTCTGGCAGCTACCTCTACTTCTGGTCCGGGTTTGGCATTGAAAAGTGAAGCTATTGGTTTAGCCGTTATTTCAGAATTACCTTTAGTAATTATAGATGTTCAGCGCAGTGGTCCCTCTACCGGAATGCCGACCAAAAGCGAACAGACCGACCTAATGCAGGCTCTGTATGGACGTAATGGAGAATCACCATTGGTTGTCATGGCCGCTTCTACTCCTACCGACTGTTTTGATGCAGCTTATTGGGCCTCCAAATTAGCCGTGGAACACATGACGCCTGTTATCTTATTGACCGATGCGTTCATAGCCAATGGTTCCTCCGCATGGAGAATTCCAGATTTGGAAGAATATCCGGAAATAAAACCGAATTATGTTTCCGGTTATCAGGAAGACAAACCATGGAAACCGTACCGCAGGAACAAAGAAAATTTAGTCCGTTATTGGGCCATTCCGGGGATGGATGGATTTACCCATCGTTTAGGTGGTTTAGAAAAAGATTATGACACCAGTTCCATCTCTACCGATCCCATTAATCACCAAAAAATGGTTATTACACGCGAGGCTAAAATAGAAAAGATTGCTGATTACATCCCCCCATTGGAAGTCGTTGGAGATACAGATGCAGACCTGTTGATTGTTGGTTGGGGAGGAACCTACGGACATCTTTACGAAACAATGGAAATCATGCGTAAATCAGGGAAAAAAGTAGCGTTGGCTCATTTCCGGTTTATCAATCCCTTACCCAAGAATACGGCAGATGTACTATCTCGCTATAAACAAGTAATTGTAGCAGAACACAACAGTGGACAATTTGCCCATTATTTACGGAGTAAAATCAACGGTTTTAATCCCTATCAATTTAATCGGGTAAAAGGGCAACCGTTTGTTGTAGCTCGTTTGGTTGAAGAATTTACAAAAATCATGGAGGGTTGAGCATGAAGACAGAAGAGATAAGTTATCAAGCAAAAGATTATAAAAGCGACCAATACGTCCGTTGGTGTCCGGGATGTGGCGACCATGCTGTACTGAATTGTCTTCATAAAGCGATGGCCGCTGTGGGTATTCCTCCACACCGGACAGCAGTTATTTCAGGGATAGGTTGTTCTTCCCGGTTACCGTATTATATGAATACGTATGGTTTCCATACCATTCATGGACGAGGAGCCGCCATTGCAACAGGCTTAAAGACGGCACGTCCCGATTTAAGTGTTTGGTTAATTACAGGCGACGGAGACTGTTTGGCTATCGGAGGAAATCATTTTATCCATGCCATTCGTCGTAATGTAGATTTGAATATTGTTCTTTTCAATAATAAGATTTACGGTTTAACCAAAGGACAATATTCTCCCACCTCAGATCGAGGCTTCGTTTCAAAGAGTTCCCCTTACGGTACCGTAGAAGATCCTTTTATTCCAGCGGAATTAGCCTTGGGAGCCCGAGGTACTTTTTTTGCTCGTACTCTCGACGTAGATATGAAAAACACACCGGAAATTTTAGAAGCCTCGGCTCGTCATAAAGGAGCCTCCGTTACGGAAATATTGGTTAATTGTGTGATTTTTAATAATGGCGTTCACAAACAAATCACAGACAAAGCTTTTCGTGCGGAACGTACTATTTTTCTTCGTCATGGAGAAAAAATGGTGTACGGAACCGATAACAACAAAGGTATTGTATTAGAGGGGTTAAAACTGAAATCCGTTACTATTGGAGAAGGAGGATATACTCTGGATGACATTTTGGTTCATGATGCCCATTGTGAAGATAATACTTTACACATGATGTTGGCTATGATGGGAGGGGATGATATGCCTATGGCCTTAGGAGTTATTCGAGATGTTTCGGCTCCCACTTATGATGATTCCGTTCATAAGCAGTTGGCAGATGTTCAAGCACAAATACCCACTCGAACATTGACCGACTTTTTAATGAACGGAGATATCTGGGAGATTAAATAATTTGTTTGTTTATAACAACCAACCAAAGGGTGTCTAAAGTGTCCTTGTAAGTTTCTTATCGAACTTTCGGGGACACTTTGAATTTATTTCATTAAATATATCTCTTTTATAATATATAAAATTATATTGATACCCGACAAACATACTTAATAATCTGTTATTTTTGTATAGATAAGTTCAATAAATCAAAATTTTATCGAATAATAATAGAATAATTATCTATGATTTGATACAAATTGGTTTATTAATATTTGGAACTGTTCATTATTTTATTTATCTTTCAGGACATTCTTCAGGAAAGAGAGGTGCTTATGAAAATGATACTCTTTACTACTTGACTTTTATTATTGAA
>CASFOM010000039.1 GCA_949296295.1 uncultured Alistipes sp.
ATGTACGTGTTTTTAAATAAACTATATCTAGTTCTCTTTTTGCGGGGACAAAGATATCCATTTTTATCCCTTATATCCAAATTTTTTCTTAAGTTTTTTTCCTAAAAAAATCCATAAAATATTTTATCCCTATGTATCAACAAATTAGAAACAAATATTTTTTTATTTTTATTGAGTCATCAAATTATAGGGAAATATCATTTCCCGAAAAGGATTTAAACCTATAAACAGGCAGACCCGTACCAATAAAAGAGACTATGATTTCTATAAAATCAAACAGAATATAAAGAACCTCTGTGCTCTCTAATCTTTTCTTGAAATCATGTTTTAAAAGAACCGTTTTATTTTCTGGGAAATACAAAAAAGCAATCATCTCCAATCATCATGAAAAACAACCATCTTCTTATTTTAAAACATATCTTTCTCGCTCCAATAGTATAAAAATAACAAGCAAGCAAGATTCTTTCTCCTTAAAAAATTATTTCCCGTATCTTTGCAAAGAATCAATAAATAAAAGATGATTTTTTTACAACTCCTTGTTTTATTGGCCGCTATTATTATCGGAGCCCGTTTGGGAGGAATAGGATTGGGTGTTATGGGCGGTATAGGTTTGGCCATACTTACATTCGTATTTGGATTGTCCCCGACAACCCCACCCATCGATGTTATGTTGATGATTGTAGCAGTCATTGCAGCAGCATCCTGTATGCAAGCTGCCGGAGGAATGGATTTGATGATACGGTACGCGGAGCGATTACTGCGGAAAAATCCGTCCAAAATTACAATACTCAGTCCTATTGTTACCTATCTGTTTACTTTTGTAGCAGGGACAGGACATGTAGCCTATTCCATTCTACCCGTAATTGCAGAAGTGGCACGAGAGACAAAGATTAGACCGGAACGGCCTTTAAGTATTGCAGTTATAGCTTCCCAGCAAGCAATTACGGCAAGTCCCATCTCAGCAGCCACAGTTGCATTACTGGGATTGTTAAGCGGCTTCGACATTACCCTTTTAGATATTTTGAAGATTTCTATTCCGGCCACATTCATCGGTGTATTGACA
The DNA here is from genome assembly GCA_949296295.1 of uncultured Alistipes sp. GTDB lineage: Bacteria > Bacteroidota > Bacteroidia > Bacteroidales > Rikenellaceae > CASDZK01. The sequence goes on from CASFOM010000039.1 coordinate 1,064, forward strand.
GGCGCATTTTATGCCATGAAGACAGGCCGGGAAATGGTGGATGATCCAGAATATCAAAGGCGGTTAGCTTCAGGCGAAATAGAGGCCATTCCTGTCAATTTATCCGATGTAGGAAACATTAGAAAAGCACGTATATCCATTGGCATTTTTTTATTGGCAACCGTTTTTATTGTTCTTTTTGGTTCTTTCGACAATTTACGACCTGTTTTTTCAACCCAAGAAGGTTCCCATACCTTAGAAATGCCGGCCATCATTGAGATTATTATGCTTTCTGCCGCCGCATTCATCCTTTTATTTACTCGTACAGATGGAATAAAAGCAGCTCAAAATTCTATTTTTTCAGCCGGTATGCAAGCTGTGATTGCTATTTTCGGAATTGCCTGGATGGGAGACACCTTTATACAAGGGAATTTACCGGAATTACGTAATGGAGTAGAAGGAATCATACAAAAAATGCCTTGGTTATTCGGTTTGGCCCTATTCATCATGTCTGTCATGCTATACAGTCAGGCAGCCACAGTAAGAGCCTTAATGCCGTTAGGCATTGCTTTCGGCATCTCACCTTGGTTATTAATAGCTATGTTCCCTGCGGTAAACGGATACTTCTTTATTCCGAATTATCCAACCATTGTTGCTGCTATTAATTTTGACCGAACCGGTACCACCCGCATCGGAAAATATCTGTTGAATCATTCGTTTATGATGCCCGGATTGATTGCAACAAGTGTTTCGATTGTTGTCGGAATGTTATTGATATATTTATAACCATTCAAACAAATAGGATATGAATTCTAAAGAACAAGCCTACGGAAGATTATTGGAAATTATGGATATTCTGCGAGAAAAATGTCCGTGGGACCGAAAACAAACATTTAAATCTTTACGGACCAATACCATAGAAGAATGCTTTGAATTGTGTGAAGCCATCGATAATGAAGACTATGACAATATACGAGAAGAATTGGGGGATTTGTTATTACATATCGTTTTTTATGCTAAAATAGCAGAAGAACAACAACGATTTGGAATGCAAGAAGTGGCAGAAGGAATTTGTGACAAACTAATTTACCGCCATCCCCATGTATTTGGTAATATCGATGCAGCAGACGCAGAGACAGTGAGTAAAAACTGGGAACAATTGAAGCAAAAAGAGAAGAAGTCTCGGCATGGAGTATTAGCAGGTGTTCCTGGAGCATTACCCGCATTAATCAAAGCTTATCGAATAGGACAAAAAGCCTCTGGCGTAGGCTTTGATTGGGAAACCCCCGAAGCAGTATGGGAAAAGGTAAAGGAAGAAATTGGAGAATTTGAAAAAGAGAAAAAAGCAGGGAAACAACAAGGAATGGAAGAAGAATTTGGAGATATCTTGTTTGCCTTAACCAACGCGGCTCGATTATATGGAATCAATCCAGAAAATGCCTTGGAAAAAAGTAATAAAAAATTTATTTCCCGGTTCAATTTTATTGAATCAGAAGCAGAAAAAATAGGGAAAAAAGTAAACGATTTGTCCCTTGAAGAGATGGAAGAATTTTGGCAATTAGCAAAAACAAAAGAGATATAAACTATGGCACTTATTAAGTCAGTACGGGGATTCACTCCGTCATTTGGAGAAAATTGTTTTTTAGCTGAAAACGCTACAATCATTGGAGATGTCACCATAGGGAAGGATTGCAGTATATGGTTTAATACAGTCCTTCGTGGGGATGTCAATACGATTACTATTGGAGATAAGGTAAACATCCAGGATGGTGCTGTGATACATACCCTTTATCAACGTTCAGTAGCCAAAATAGGAAATAATGTTTCTGTTGGCCATAATGCAGTAATACATGGCGCAGTAGTTGAAGATAACTGTTTGATTGGTATGGGAGCCGTAATACTGGATAATGCAGTTATAGGGAGAGGATCCATCATTGCTGCCAACGCGTTGGTTTTAACAGGTACCATTGTAGAACCCGGAAGTATTTACGCCGGTGTCCCGGCTCGAAAAATCAAAGAGGTAAATCCCCAACAGAATAAGGAAATCATAGAACGTATTGCTACGGATTACTTGATGTACGCATCCTGGTATCAGGAAGAAAAAAAATAAGTTCTTAAAAGATAACAGAGGGGACGGAGTTTATCCATAAACTTCATACAAATAAAAACTCTTTTTAATGAAATTGATCAAATCTTATCTTTAACTTTATAGTTATATCCCCTCTGAAAAGGATATTTTTCACCGTAAACAACATTATTTTATCCTTTTAATCTGGAATCTTAAGAGCTACTACTTCTATCTACAAATAAGGTTGTCTGTTTTATTGAGACAACCTTATTTATCATTTTAAAGCCACATCATCCATCCCTCATTTATTGTTCTAACCCTCTAATTCCTCAAAAGATATCATTAGCAACTACCACATACCCGCTCAAAATTCAGACTAAATTACTCTTCCAAATAAACTTTTTCCTTCACATACAATACCTTATCCGAAAGGAATTGTCAATCTCTTATTTTCCCTCTTCTAATCCATATAAATTCTATTATCCAACACGCCTGACTTATATTATTTATGGTAGTCATTTATCCAGATTCTTCTATTATCCTCAATATCCTTATCCTTTCAGCTAATTCTAAGGTAAAACAAAGGAGGTGGATTCAAAAAAATTGACCCCACCTCCCTTTATCAATAAATGAATAATTAACTTATTCAGCAGCCTTTTCTTCAGCAACTTCTGAATTTGCAGACTCAGCAGCAGGCGCAGCTTCAGTTGTTGCAGCTGCAGTTGCTGATTTTTTACGTCCTCCACGACGTGTTTTGGGTTTATCAGCAACTTTGGCTTCTTTCACATATACTTCATTGAAATCCACCAACTCGATAAAACAAGTTTCTGCTGCATCCCCCTGACGAAACCCGGTTTTTAAAATACGGGTATATCCACCGGGACGTTCAGCGATTTTCGGAGCAATAACACGGAATAATTCGCTGACAGCATATTTATTTTTCAACGAGCTGAAAGCCATACGACGATTATGTGTCGTATCATTTTTAGCCAAAGTAATAATAGGCTCAACAAACATTCTCAACTCTTTTGCTTTAGCAAGAGTCGTATTGATTCTTTTATGCATAATGAGCGACACCGCCAAATTCGAAAGCAAAGCCTTACGATGAGCGCTTGTTCTGCCCAAATGATTAAATTTTTTATTATGTCTCATTTTTCAATTAATCCTTGTCAAGTTTATACTTAGAAACATCCATACCGAAATGGAGATTCAAATTGGCAAGCAATTCATCCAATTCAGAAAGAGATTTCTTTCCGAAATTACGGAATTTTAACAAATCGTTTCGTTGGAAATGTACCAATTCCCCAATTGTTTCTACTTCTGCAGCTTTCAAGCAGTTCAAAGCACGCACAGAAAGATCTTGTTCCGTCAATTTCGTTTTTAACAACTGACGCATATGCAATACGTCTTCATCGAACTCTTCTACGGCCGCTTTTTCTTCAACATCTAAAGTAATTCGTTCACCCGAGAACAACATTAAATGGTGAATCAAAATTTTAGCAGCTTCCTTCAAAGCATCCTTAGGATGAATGGAACCATCGGTAGTAATCTCCAGATTTAATTTTTCATAGTCTGTTTTCTGTTCTACACGATAGTTTTCGACAGAAAATTTGACATTTTTAATCGGAGTATGTATCGAGTCAATAGGAAGTAACCCGAGTTCTGCATCAGCAGGTTTATTCTCTTCAGCAGGTACATATCCTCTACCCTTTCCAATCGTCAGCGTCATCTGAAAGGTAACATCCGACTGCAAGCGGCAAATTACCAAATCAGGGTTAAGTACCTTAAAACCGGAGAGGAAAGTAGAGAAATAACCGGCCGTCAATTCAGTCAGTCCGGCTACATTAATCGTAACTTTTTCGCTCTCGGCATGGTCTGAGATCTTTACGAAACGCACCTGTTTAAGATTGAGAATAATGTCTATCATCTCTTCCATCACCCCAGGAATCGCATCAAATTCATGAGCGACACCGGGAACTTTTACGGAAGTGATTGCGTATCCTTCCAAAGAAGATAGAAGGACACGCCGTAGAGCATTACCTACCGTCATACCGAATCCCGGTTCCAAAGGACGAAATTCAAAACGCCCGAAAGAAGCGGTAGATTCCAGCATGATAACCTTGTCAGGTTTTTGAAAAGCTAATATTGCCATAATTCAGGTAGGGTTTTATTGATTACTACTTGGAGTACAATTCGACGATGAGTTGCTCCTGTATATTTTCAGGGATTTCTTCCCGTTCTGGTTTTTGCAAGAGTTTTCCTGATAAAGAGGCATGATCCCATTCCAACCAGGAATAACGAGTAGTAGCACCTTTAGAGACAGAATTCTGTACTACTTCCAGTGATTTTGATTTTTCACGTACACCTACAATATCACCTGGTTTCAAAAGATAAGAAGGGATGTTCACCACCTGTCCGTTCAAAACGATATGTTTATGAGAGACCAATTGTCTGGCAGCAGCACGCGTAGGTGCAATTCCCAAACGATATACAACATTATCCAAGCGGCATTCCAAAGCTTTCAACAAGTTTTCACCGGTAATACCCTCTTGAGCATTAGCCATTTCAAAAGTACTACGGAACTGTTTTTCTTGAATACCATAAATAGCTTTAGCCTTTTGTTTTTCTTTCAGCTGCAAGCCATATTCGGACATTTTTTTACGTTTGCGGGCCAATCCATGTTGTCCGGGAGGATAGTTCTTCTTTTCCAATGCTTTATCCACACCGAAAATCGGTTCACCGAACTTCCTGGCTATTTTTGTTTTAGGTCCAATATATCTTCCCATTACTAAACGATTTAAAAATAAATTTTATGTTAAAGATGTAGTTCTTAAAAAGTACGTATGCCACAAAACTCACACACGTCTTCTTGCAGGAGGACGACATCCATTATGCGGGAGAGGCGTAACGTCAATAATTTCAATGACTTCTATACCAGCGCCATGAATGGTTCGAATAGCCGATTCACGTCCTGCTCCAGGTCCTTTGACATATACTTTTACCTTTCTCAGGCCTAAATCATAGGCTACTTTCGCACAATCCTGAGCAGCAGTCTGAGCAGCATAAGGAGTGTTTTTCTTAGAACCTCTAAAGCCCATTTTACCAGCTGAGCTCCAGCTTATCACCTGTCCCTCCGCATTGGTAAGGGTAACGATAACATTGTTAAAAGAAGAACTGATGTGAGCTTGTCCAACAGGCTCAACTTTAACCACTTTCTTTTTAACTGTTGCAGTTTTTTTTGCCATAACCAATTACAATTACTTAGTTGCTTTTTTCTTGTTAGCGACTGTTTTCTTTCTACCCTTTCTGGTGCGGGCATTATTTTTAGTACTTTGACCTCTCAAAGGCAGACCGATACGATGACGTATTCCGCGGTAACAACCGATATCCATCAAACGTTTGATGTTCAATTGTACCAAAGATCTCAATTCACCTTCTACTTTATAACCGTCAGAAGCAATAATATTACGGATTGCCGTAACCTGATCATCGCTCCATTCACTGACTTTGATATTTTCGTCAATACCTGCTTTTTTCAATATCTCTTGCGCGGAGCTTTTTCCGATGCCATAGATATAGGTAAGGCCAATAACGCCTCTTTTATTTTTTGGTAAGTCAACACCAACTATACGTGCCATAAATTTTCAACTTTTGTTTTAGAAATTAGAAAAAATTAACCTTGGCGCATTTTAAATTTAGGATTCTTTTTACAGATGACATAAAGGCGACCTTTACGACGAACTATTTTGCAATCCTCACTACGTTTTTTAATAGATGCTTTAACTTTCATTTTCGTGAAACAGTTTATTTGTATCTAAATGAGATTCTCCCCTTAGACAAGTCATAAGGAGACATTTCCACCTTCACTTTATCCCCAGGTAAAATTTTAATATAGTGCATTCTCATTTTACCGGAAATGTGAGCGGTAATCACATGGCCATTATCGAGTTCCACTCGAAACATCGCATTGGAAAGCGCTTCGATAATCGTGCCGTCTTTTTCAATTGCAGCCTGCTTAGCCATTTAATCAGAGTTTAATTTTCGATAAATTCAAAAGTAGTGAGTATATCAGGTACTTTTTCACCTACTGCAACAGCAAATTCAAAATGAGCGGAAGGTTTTCGGTCCGCAGTTCTGACAGTCCAGCCATCCCCTTCAAAAACCACGTTTTTCTTACCCAGATTAATCATGGGTTCGATACAGAATACCATTCCCTTTTTCAACAAAGGACCTCTTCCTCGTACACCATAGTTAGGGACATCTGGTTTCATGTGCAGTTGTCTGCCCAACCCATGTCCAATCAATTCACGTACTACGGAATAACCATGACTTTCAGCATGTTCTTGCAC
>CASFOM010000040.1 GCA_949296295.1 uncultured Alistipes sp.
ATATCCATTATCGAAACTCATAAATGCAGAGATTTTTATATTTTCTCCTTCCTCTGCCAATAAAGTAATTTTTTCATTATTCAATTGTAATGTCAAAAATTGAGGGTCTGTATTTTTAAATTTATAAACCAAACTAAAATCTCCAGAACTTGACAATTTTGCAGAATCAATAATATTAGGCGCAGAAAGTTGCCTTAAATATACAGTTTTGTCCGCTTGTCCCGAAACAGTCCCCGATATCTTGACCGATTTCTGACAAGAAACAATTCCCATACAAGCAACAAACAACAAAATAAAATATCTTTTATACATATTCATAGCTATATACTCAAAAAACCTCACAAATATATTTAAATAAAATTGAAAATGAAAACCTATCCATAAATCACCTTTTCCTCAATACAACAATAAATCCTGATAAGACTTAATTATCATTAATACGATACAAATAGAAAAAAATTGTATTATAACCCGCATTACAATCTTCTCTTATTTTTAAACTTTACTATTTTTCAAAAACAAAAACATCCTGTTATATTCTTAATCTTAAATAATGATAAATTAAAAAAACAATGAATATTATTGATATACAATACTTTATAAAATTACATAAAAAAAACATTTTTTAACATACAAGCCCAATAAAAAAAAATAGCATTATTATTTGCATAAAAAAAAACAAATCATTACATTTATAGCGTTAGATGTATAGTTATTAATACAAAAAAAAAAACAAAATATCTCTGTTTTTATTGATTATACTATCACAATAGTTATTCTTTTAAACCTTGATGTATGGGAAAGTATTTTCGACTTTTACTTATTGGGTATTGTTTCTCTTTATTTTCTATCGCTACAACAGCACAAGAAAAAAACATTTCAACAGAGAAAAAACTAATCTTAACTTTAGAAGATGTTATTCAATATGCCAAAGAATATTCCACCAGTTCTTTTATAGCCAAACATCAATTCAGATCTTCTTATTGGCAATATCGTTCGTTTAAAGCAGAATTATTGCCTTCTTTAAACCTTGCTCTAAACATACCTAATTTCAATCATAGCATCTCTACTGTACAAGATTATGAAACAGGAAATTATAAATACGTACAAAATTTTGTCATGCGAAACAATGTGGCTCTTTCCATTGACCAAAATTTAGCATTTTCCGGAGGAAAATTATCGGTATCATCTTCTCTGGAACGAATGGATCAATTTTCTCCCAATAAATATGCAAACTACAGTTCATCCCCTGTTTTTATGACTTATTCTCAACCTATTTTCGGTAGTTTCAATCAATTGAAATGGGATAAAGAAATTGAACCCGAACGTTATAAAAAAGCCAAACTCGTTTATCTTGAAAATATGGAAGATATAGCATTACAAGCTATCCAATATTTTTTTGATATGGCTTCTGCCCAACAAAATCTAAAAATTGCTCAATTCAATTACGAAAATACGGAAGCCATGTTGGAAATTGCCAAAGAACGATTCAAGATAGGTTCCATAAAGAAAAGCGAATTACAACAATTGGAATTAAATTTATTAAACGCAGGACTATCCGTAAATCAAGCCAATATTGCCTTAAATATGGCCCATTTTAACCTAAAATCATACCTGTCCTTAGATGAGACAATAACTGTCGATTTAATACTTCCTTCTGAAGTTCCTCAATTAAATATTGAATACAATGACGTATATCAACTATCTTTAACTAATACCTCGTTTGAATCGGACATTAAAATTCAAGAGTTAGAAGCTGAAAGCGCTGTTGTACAAGCCAAAGCCAATCAAGGATTATCGGCTGACCTATATATGCAGTTCGGATTAAATCAAACAGGAAATACTTTTGCTGACAGTTACCATCGTCCCAAAGACCAGGAAGGAGTCCGTTTAGGCATGAGAATTCCTATCTTGGACTGGGGAATGGGAAAAGGTCGGGTACAAATGGCAAAATCTCAACAAGAAATGGTAGACGAACAGATTAATCAAAAAAGAATACAACATAAACAAAACGTCCTGCTAAATGTTTTAAACTTCAAAAATCAAGGACAACAATGCGCCATCTCTGCTAAAGCAGACACATTAGCTCAGGAAAATTATCAAACCATAATGAAGCTATTTGCAGAAGGTAGTGTTTCCGTCCTGGAATTGAATAGCGCTCAATCCGATCGTGATAATGCTATGTTGCGATATGTGTCCGAATTAAACAATTATTGGACCTATTACTACCAATTACGAAAATTAACTTTATACGATTTTATTTCTAAAAAGAATATTTCAACTGACTTTGATAAAGAAGTATTACAGTAACCTTTTTAATACTGTTGATTATGAAAATTAAAACCATTATTCCCATTTATGTCTCATTATTTATCTTCTTTGCCTGTACTCAAAATACAAAAAAAGAAGAACCGGAAGATTTAGACTTAGCCAAAAAAGAGCAAGAAGTAGAACGAAATCCTGTCGATACCATTGTTCTTAGGAAAAAGACATTTAATTCTCAATTGGTCAGCAATGGAAAATTAAAAGCTTACAAAAAAGCTACACTGCGTTTTCCTTCAACAAATATAGTCACTGAACTACATGTAAAGAATGGAACTTATGTATCTAAAGGACAAATAATTGCTAGCATTGACAAATCTGAAGCTGAAAGTAATGTAGAAACGGCTAAAGACAATATGAAACGAGCAGAATTAGACCTTCATGATTTTATTTTAGGACAAGGATACAGTTCCATCCCCAAAGGTAATTATACAGATGTTCCCGAAGCAACTATGGAAATTGCACGTATGCGGTCAGGATATAACACTGCTCGATTAGCTTTAAAAAATGCAGAAAAAAATTTAAGAAAATGTGACTTGATAGCACCTATCGATGGAAAAATTGCGAATTTAACTACCAAATTATATGAATATCCTGAAGGAACTGATTTTTGTACAATTTTAAACGATCAACAATTTGAAGTAACTTTCCCTATCTTAGAAAGTGAAATTAATCAAGTGAGAGAAGGTCAAAAAGTAAAGGTAGCTACATTCATAGAACCAGATATACGTTATAACGGAACGATTTCCGAAATTAATCCAACGATTGACCCTGTCAAAGGACAAATACAAGTAAAAGCCTTATTGACAAATCCAGGAAATCTAATCGACGGAATGAATGTGAAAGTATATGTTGAAAATGAAATTCCCAATATGTTGATTGTCCCCAAAACAGCCGTATTGATCCGGGATAATTTAGAAGTATTGTTCCGATACGGAGAAGATGGACGCGCCATGTGGACTTACGTAAATGTAGTCATGTCCAACAGTGATTCGTATGTAGTACGAGCCAATACTGATAGAGGAGCAGAACTAAATGAAGGTGATATTATTATCGTAAAAGGAAATCTAACTTTAGCCAATGACTCCAAAGTAGAAATTGTTAAATAATAATTGTTATTATGGTTCGGTTTTTAATCAATAGACCCATCGCTGTGACCATGACTTTGGTTGCAATTATCACTTTGGGTATTTTGGCAACGAAACTAATTCCGGTATCTCTTATGCCGGATGTAGATATTCCACAGATAACAGTACAAGTATCGGAGCCAGAATTATCGGCACGTCAAATAAATGGCTCTATTATCAATTCTTTACGTCAACAATTAATGCAAGTACCCAACCTAAAAGATATTCATACTAAAGCTAAAGACGGAAGCGGTACAATCTTTTTACAATTTGATTATGGAAGTAATATCGATTTACTTTTCATCGAAGTAAATGAAAAAATAGACCGGGCCATGGCTTCCATGTCCGATATAGAACGGCCTAAAATCATGAAGGCTAGCGCAACGGATATTCCGGCCTTCTATTTAAACATTAATTTAAAAGACACCATATTGGATCGGCGAGAAAACTATTCGTTTTCAGAACTTAGTCGATATGTCTCTTCTGTTATTGTCAAACGTTTTGAGCAATTGCCTGAAGTAGCTATGGTAGATATTAGCGGTATGGTATATCCTGAATTAATCATTATCCCGGATATAGCCAAAATAGAAGCAGCAGGACTCACTTTAAACGATTTAGAAAATGCTATTAATAATAAAAAAATCAGTTTAGCCAACTTAATTATCAGCGACGGACAATATCAATATCATGTCCGATTTAACTCTACATTAACGAACAAAAGTGATATTGAAAACGCATATATAAATGCAAACGACAAAGTATTCCAAATAAAAGATTTAGCATCTATTGTTCTTCAAAACAGAAAGCAAACCGGTTTAATCCGTTCTGATGGGAAAGAAACACTTACTCTAGCCATCATCAAACAATCAGATGCACGAATGGAAAAATTAAGAAATCAAATAGATAAATTAATTACCATTCTTCGACAAGAAAATCCTCAAATAAATTTCTCCATTACCCGAGATCAAACCGCTTTACTTGATTATTCTATTAACAACTTACAGAGCAATCTGTTAAGCGGAGTGATATTAGCCTGTTTAGTCATATTTTTATTTATGCAGGATTTGAGGACTCCTTTACTAATCACAGGAGCAATCCCCATCTCTTTAGTAGTATCCATCCTTTTAATGTATGCTTTAGGAATAACTATCAACATCATCTCATTATCCGGATTAGTTCTTGGTGTGGGTATGATGGTGGACAACTCCATTATTGTTATTGATAATATCTCGCAACGCTGGGATCGAGGAGAATCATTGCAAGATGCCATTGTTCGAGGAACTAACGAGGTATTTGCGCCAATGTTAAGTTCTGTTTTGACCACTTGCGCCGTTTTTATTCCGCTAATCTTCATGAGTAACATTGCCGGAGAATTATTCTACGATCAAGCTATGGCTGTGGCTATTGGATTGTTTGCTTCATTAGGCGTTGCCGTTTTAGCCATACCTGTTTATTACCATATATTTTACCGAAAAGAAAAGAAAAGAAAAGAAAATCGTTTCTTAAAAAAAATAGATGTTATCGACTATGAAAAAATTTATGAAACTGGTCTAAAATGGACTTTTCGTCATCAAGGAATAACATGGATACTTGTATTAATCATGTTAACTGGAACAGTTTGGTTATTTGCAAATATAAAAAAAAGTAAACTACCTGATATGACAAAAGATGATATTTTGGTTAATATAGCATGGAATGAACACATCAATCTTCAAGAAAACGATCGTCGCATTTCCCAAATGTTATCCGAAATCGACTCTTATATTCAAGATTATACAGCCATAATAGGAGAACATCAATTCATGTTAGCCCATACTAAAGAAAATTCAACATCAGAATCTGTCATATATATCAAATCACATCAACCTGAAGATATAAATCAAATAGAAGCTTCCATCAACCAGTTTATTATCTCTCATTATTCTGAAGCTGTAGTGACCACTCAAAATTCAGGAAATATTTTTGATATGATTTTTTCCGATTCTGAAAGCAATTTTATTGCACGTATTCGACCTGCATTAGAATCAGATATCAATCCTGATCAATTAAATTTATTACTCGCTTCTATTCAAAATATACTTCCCAATTATTACATAGAACCTATTGAATGGCAAGAAGTAATTGTATTACGAGCCATTCCTCAATTAATGGCTTTATATGACATTAGATATGAGACCTTATCAAGTGCATTAAAAATAGCTTTCAATGAGCATGAAATACTATCTTTGAGAGAAGGGGAATATTCTATTCCTATTATGTTAGGAGATGGCGAAAAAGTTAAAAGTTTACAAGAAATTTTAGAAAATA
>CASFOM010000041.1 GCA_949296295.1 uncultured Alistipes sp.
ATTATGAGGCGGTACGCGGAGCTGAATGTAATAAATGGGATGGGGGAAGTAATGCCCGTTATCATCTCTTGTTTCCATTTATTCGGATGTTGGCCGGCCCCTTGGACTATACACCCGGTTCCATGAGAAATCAACATGCAAATACTTTTGTCCCTGTCCCGAAAGGAATTCCACAAAGCATAGGGACAAGGGCCCATGAATTGGCCATGTATGTAGTGTTTGATCATCCTTTGGCCTATTTGTGTGACTCCCCGATAGAGTATCGGAAATATCCCGATATTGGCCGATTTTGGAGCGCAATACCTACCGTATGGGATCAGACAATTCCGTTACAGGCAGAGGTGGGAGAATATGTTTTGATGGCTCGAAATCGTCATAAGGAGTGGTTTGTTGGTGGAATGACAAATGAAAAGGCCCGAACGTTGGAGGTGGATTTTTCTTTCCTGCCCGAGGGAGATTATCGTGCGGAAATTTATCGGGATAACCATCGGACGGATACCGATGCAACGGCTTATGAATATGAAGAACAGGTGGTAAATAATCGGAAACGGTTATCGATACGTATGGCTCCTGAAGGGGGATTTGTCATTCGGCTGACACTTGTGACAGAATAATGGACGCGAAAAGGAAAGGCATAATTGTTGAAAGATAGTTGTAAAAACTATTGGTAATCATTAAGGAGAAATTTACCGTTGTAAATATTCTCGGAATAAAGGAGGAAAATATGCTGGATGAGTTCAATAAAATGAAAAATTCGGATAAACCCTTGTTGGTTGATTTTTATGCCGAATGGTGTGGGCCTTGCAAGATGATGGCGCCTCAACTGGATAAATTGAAAGAGATGCTGGGGGAGCAGGTCAATATTATCAAATTGAATATTGATAAGCCGTTAAACCGCGGATTGTTATATGAGTATCACGTGCAAAGTGTTCCTACGCTGATTCTGTTTCATAAGGGGGAATTGCGGTGGCGACAGGCTGGAGTGACTTCTGCTGAGGACCTGAAAAAGGTGATAGAACCTTATTTATAGAAGGTATGTCATAATACAGATTAACGTCTTGTCTTGTAGATGAATTCTCTAAGATGAGACGTTTTTTTATGGCGTGAATATAAAAAATGTGATGAAAGGTATTGCAAGAAAAAAATTTTTATATATTTGCACTGATAAACGAATACACACATGAATCAATTTATGTTGAATAATTTTTGGTGGTGGCACTTGCAACTGAAAAGTCGTGAGGGCTGACGCCGTGTGTATGTTGAAGAGAAGATAAGAAATAAACCAAATACCCAGGGGGCTGTCGAACTCACGACAGCCCCCTTTCTTTTTGTTTGACAATTAAAAAAAACAAGCATATTATGGATTACAATGTAAATGAAGAAGGTTTTTATGGCCGTTTTGGTGGAGCTTATGTTCCTGAGATTTTATATGCTAATGTGGAAAATTTGAGAAAGGCATATCGGAAAATTATGGAGGAACCCGATTTTCGTGCTGAATTTGATAAATTGTTGCGGGATTATGTAGGACGTCCTTCTCCTCTTTATCGGGCCGGTCGGTTGTCTGAAAAATATGGAACAAACATCTTTTTGAAAAGAGAAGATTTGAATCATACCGGGGCCCATAAAATTAACAATGCCATCGGACAGGTATTGTTGGCCCGGAGAATGGGGAAAACCCGTATTATCGCGGAAACAGGGGCAGGACAACATGGGGTGGCTACGGCTACTGTATGTGCCTTGATGAATATGGAGTGTGTGGTCTATATGGGGGAAACTGATGTCCGCCGTCAAAAATTGAATGTACAGAAGATGGAAATGTTGGGGGCTAAAGTAGTTCCTGTGACTACCGGGAACAAAACATTGAAAGATGCTACAAACGAGGCTATTCGGGACTGGTGTTGCAATCCTCGGGATACCTATTATGTAATAGGTTCTACGGTGGGGCCTCATCCTTATCCCGATATGGTCGCACGTTTCCAATCGGTTATCAGTCAAGAGATAAAAAAACAATTGCAGCATGAGATAGGACGTGATTATCCCGATTATTTGATTGCTTGTGTGGGGGGGGGAAGTAATGCTGCCGGGACTTTTTTCCATTATTTGAATGAGGAACGGGTACATTTGATTGCCGCTGAAGCGGCTGGTAAGGGGATTGACTCTGGAGAATCGGCTGCTACGATTCATTTGGGACGGGAAGGAATTATTCATGGAAGCCGTACCTTGGTCATGCAGACTGAAGATGGGCAGATTATAGAACCTTATTCCATTTCTGCCGGCCTTGATTATCCTGGAATAGGACCGTTACATGCCAATTTGGCAAAATTGGGACGTGCCCAGGTAATGGCCATAACCGATGAGGAGGCTTTACAGGCTGCTTTTGAGCTTACGGAGTTGGAAGGGATTATTCCTGCCTTGGAATCGGCTCATGCCTTGGCGGTTTTGAATAAGAAACAATTTAAGAAAGAAGATGTGGTGGTATTAACCGTATCGGGCAGAGGAGACAAGGATATGGAAACTTATATCCGCTTTTTCCAAAAAAGAGAAGAATAGATGATGAAGAACAAGAAAATAAAAATGACGGCTTTGAGTCGGACGTTCTTGGCCGATTTACAGACTCCTGTAAGTATTTATCTGAAAGTGAGGGATATGTTTCCTGTATCCGCTCTTTTGGAAAGTTCCGATTACCATTCTACGGAAAACAGTTATTCTTTTATAGGGGTAGAACCTTTGGCCCGTTTTTCTGTCGTAGGAGGAAAGGTCTTTGAAATTTTGCCTGGAGAAAAAGAGGAGTATAGTTATGACATTACTCAGCAGGATACATTGCCTGATTGTTTGAATCGGTTTATTGGAAGATTTGAAGTGACCGGGCAAACAGGTCGGGTAAACGGCTTATTGGGATATACGGCCTATGATGCTGTCCGTTATTTTGAACGGGTAGAGATACAGGCTCAAGAGAATGAAACGTCTGATTTGCCTCAAATGGTTTATGTCTTTTATCGTTACATGATTGCGGTAAATCATTTGCGGAATGAGATGACTTTGACCGAATATTTGCTTCCGGGAGAGACATCGCGTATGGATGAGTTGAGGAGTGTGTTGGACAGCCGTAATTTCCCTTCTTATGATTTTCATTCTCAAGGAGAGGTCGTTTCGCCTGTTACTGACGAGGATTATAAAGAAATGGTGCGGAAGGGAATTACTCATTGTTTGCGGGGGGATGTGTTTCAGATAGTTTTGTCCCGGCAGTTCTCCCAGGCCTTTCGGGGAGATGACTTTAAAGTGTATCGCGCGTTACGTTCCATAAATCCTTCCCCTTATCTTTTCTATTTCGATTTTGGTTCGTATCGGATTTTTGGCTCTTCTCCGGAAACACATGTAAAAGTGCAGGGCGATGTGGCAACGATTGATCCCATTGCAGGAACGGTACGGAGAACGGGAAATGATGCGCAGGATCAAGAGGCGGCAAAACAGTTGTTGGCCGATCCGAAAGAGAATGCCGAACATG
>CASFOM010000042.1 GCA_949296295.1 uncultured Alistipes sp.
CCGGCTTAAACACTTACCAAGTAAACTTTGGGCATACTCTCTTCATATCTCGTTCTGATTCATTAATTTACGTTTAGATCACCTCTTCTGAATTCCCCTATTCATTTACCTTTTCTTCTCTGTGCTGCAGAATAGATTTCATGTTTTTTTGCGCCCACTCCGTCAAAGACATGATAATCGGCACAAGACTATGCCCGGTTTGAGTCAATTCATATTCCACCCTTATCGGGACTTCAGGAAATACCGTTCGACTTACAAGGCCATCTGCTTCCAACACAGATAAAGTATTAGACAACACTTTTGTTGAAATATCAGGAATTAATTTCCCTAATTGATTGAATCGGGTTTTCCCATTTTCGCTTAATACGAGTATCACAAGTAAAGCCCATTTATTCCCAAAACGAGCTACGACATTCCGTATGGGACACATTTCAACAATCGATTTTTTTTCTTCTTTTTTTATCATGTCAATTTATTGATTTTCTGTAAAAGTAACCTTTTGGTAACTTAGATACAAATTTGTAACCTATTGTTTTATAACTAATTAAGAAATATTTTTACATCACGAAACAAAGATAATAATTCAAATACAATATTAAAGGGCAATCCATAAGAACAGTAAAAAAGAAACGACGTAAAAGTCTTCGTTTTTCAGAGAATAAACTTATTTATTAAATTATATAATTATGAAACAAATAAAGGAAATCGCTAATGCTCAAAATTTTAGCGCCATCAATGTAGGGAAATTAAGTGAATTGAATGAATATGTATTGGAATTATCTCCAGAAATAAAAATTCCGGGGAAAGTTTTTGGAGGGACAGCACTCCATACTACGGGAAGTGATTTTTCATTTCAAGTATTTCAGCCTCATACAGAAACGGGATTTCTCCACACGCACAAGAATCATGAAGAACTGTATTTTTTCCTAAGTGGTCAAGGCGAATTTCAAGTAGATGGACAATGTTTTCCTGTAACAGAAGGAACGGTTGTCCGGGTAGCTCCGCAGGGAGAGCGTTCCGTTCGCAACAATGGTTCATTACCTTTAGTTATGTTATGTGTACAATATCGTGGGCATACATTTACGGAAACTGACAAAACAGATGCCGAGATTCTAAACAAAACGGTTACATGGTAAATCCGACATCCAAAAGATAAAAAACCAAGAGAGTAATGTATCCTCATTGTCAGGTATCGGTTTATTTTCTACCCCACTCATTTCCGGGGAAACCAATGACATCCTCTTCTCAGTATTTTTACAAGGATACACTCTCTGACACAAAAACAAAGGAGGTGGCCAACTTTAATTTGACACACCTCCTGTTTTTATTACTCTTTATTTAGAGTTTAATCGTTAAAATTTCCCTTACAGAACAAACGGGAACAACACAAATTATTCCGTATAGGTAATCTCCGTTTCAAAGCTCGTATAATATCCCGATGAAGACGAGCTGTTTCTTTTCTGTATAATTTTCGTTATCAGACCGTCAGCATCGGTTTCATAGGTATAGTCATAGACTAAGCCAGGCTCTCCGGCAAACTGTGATGCGGTAACGGATTGAACCATATATGCTGAACGGGTACCGGTAAGGTCGATGAGAGAAAAAATATTATAGGAATCTCCTGAAGCAAAAGCCCAACCTTCTGTTACTGCGAGCGAAGAATACCAATTCAAATCAAGATTGGTTTCATTAGGAATCGTTCCATAAGTTGCTTCATCAACCATATCTCCGTTGTCTGTTGAACCCCACCATACTTTGGTCGGATTACCGTTCGTCCAGGTAATACGGCTTTCCCCTTCTTCAGAAGAGACCGATTTCACAAGACGTCCTTCATTATCATAAGTAAGTTCGTAATTAGCGGAATATGGTATCCATTCATCCATATAATGGTCATAAGTGGCCCATTCACCCGATACGACCTTTCCATCCTCATTCAACACAACCGAACCGCCATCTTTATAGGAATCCACCGCCACTCCATTTTCCTCACGTGAAATTTCGTAAGAAACGGTATTGTCCCCGTAAGTTAAGATTGCGGTAACCGTGACAGGGATAATTGTTCGGGTAGAGGGAGAAGAGGATTTGACTGCCACAGGACTTTGTCTGCGCATGAAAGCAGAAGAAACGTTTGATACCTCCCTATAAGTTTCCACCACTATTTTCGTCAGACGATACTGGTCATCATAGAAGTAATTTACATGCTCTTCATTATCCTTTTCCACCGTAGAACCGTTGTTGTACCAGTAGATGTTCTTCATACTGGAAATCAACTTTTTCCCTGTTGGTACAATCGGATCTTCGCCACCCACAGTTACTACACAAGAGGCAGATACCTCCTTGTTGGAGGAAGAAGTTGCAGAAACAGTAGCTGTTCCGTTAGCTATTGCAGTTACTTCCCCCGTTACAGGATTTACACTTGCGACATCCGGATTAGAGCTCGTCCATACCACAGACTTGATTGTAGCGTCATCAGGTTCTACTGTGGCTGTCAGTATTGCTTTATCCCCTGCTTCAAGAGAAAGTTCTGCTTTATCCAGGGTAACTTTCGTCACCTTAATTGGAGCTTCATTGGGAGTACCGTCCTGTTTCGTACCTTCCTGAACCACAGTTACGGTAAAGGTATTGTTTCCAGAAGAGATGGTAATGGTAGCCTCCCGTCGTTCGCCGGTATAATTCTGGTCGATTTCTATACGAAGAGTGATTGTTCCGGCTCCACCGCTATAAGCCTCTTCATCACCATTATAAAGTTTCAACCAGACTACATGATTTCCATTACTGTTGGCAGGAGTTGATTTGAAAGAGGCAGAAGCCTGTGCTGAAGGCTGTACTTCATTTACCGTTGCCGTCCAGGGAGCATCCGTTGTGAATGAAAAACCACCGCCTGTACTTTCATTATCGGCATAAGCGTTCTGCTTAAGTTGTTCTTGTGTTGGCGGAGTAAACAGACCTTCATCCCCACCGTCGTCTTTGCTACAACCAGCAAGGATGGTTACAGCAGAGAGCATCAATAAAAACAGATGTTTTTTCATGTGTAAAAAACGTTCTCCAGCTACCACAAGAACCTTTTATTCAACTCTGAAGCGTGGGACTGCTATACTATTTTGATATTTGGAATGTAAAAACGGTCAATATCAAAATAGCATAACGCTTCTTAAATATATCTTATCTTAAAAGGAATCTCTATCCGCGTGCAAAGGTATAAAAAACCCTATATAGATACGTAACACATATATATTATTGTCCACAAATTTACTGTTCCTGCCTAATTTTGTTTTCTCACAATACCCTTATTTTAAGATACTCCAATATGGAATATTTAAAACGAGATAAATTCAACTTGCTTTGGAATGAAGGGACAAAACCATCTGCGCAACAGATTTCAACAATTTTTCAATACATATCCCTCTATTTTCATAAATAATAGAAAACTAAAAGACACAAATTACTTAAAAGTTATTCAATAAAAAACAAGACTTCTAAAAGTACCATTTATTCTCGGATGAAAATATTATCTTTGTAAACAACCTTTAACCGAAAGATTTATCTGTTCAAAACAGGAATTTCTTTCCGTTATTTGTATTTATCCATCAAATCCAAACTAAAAAATGAAAAAATCCAAGTTCTTGTGTTTCGTGCTGTTTATCACTTTTCTTGTTCCGGGATTACTGCACGCTTACACACCCAGAGACCTTCTTGCCTCTTGTACTGACGAAGCAGGAGTAAAATCGATGTTGCTGGCTCCATCCGAATGGGTAAAATATCCGGCCTATAAAGATCGGGACGGGTGGGAAAAGCTACTGGGACCTTATCGGGAACAGTATATCAAGGAAGCGGAAAAATACTTAGATTATGAATGGAAGCACGTCAAGGCGAGTGATTATTTAGAATTTTCCCGAAGTGGCTCCCGTCAAATCATGGAAATACCTTTTGGAGCGAACCGACGTGCCTTTTCGCGGTTACTGATGGGAGAGTTGGCAGAAGGGAAAGGCCGTTTTATTGACCA
>CASFOM010000043.1 GCA_949296295.1 uncultured Alistipes sp.
CTTATATCGCACCGCTACAACCGTTTACCCTTGCTATCTTCCGATCCTGGGGGATTCAACAGGAGCTGGTCGTATAAGACTTACCCGGCAACAAAGGTATAAAAAAAATCGAGGGTAAAAAAATTTATTCTGTAAATTTGCAAACACTTTTCTCTAACACCATGACCAATAGATAATGAAAAAGCATCATAATAAAGGATTTTGGGGAGCATTAGGGACTTTGCTCATTTTATTTCTTTTAGGTTTTATGTTTGTAAATGCCATTGCTTATTATAGTTATGCCATTCGTAAAACCACATTAAAGGAGGGAACTGTATATATCCCTTCCTCAACCTCTTCCTTAACAGAGCAAGCAGGAATATTATATAGAGAAGGGTTTATCAAAGATTCTTCTGAATACCTGTTATTTGCACATAAACGAGGATATGAAAAAATCTATCCTGGGAAATATACCATCCGAAAAGGAATGAGCTACAAACAGCTTTTAGGAACCATTGGAGCCAATCGTCAAACGCCCGTCAATGTAACGTTCAACAATATTCGTACTTTTGAAAAATTGGCTGCTGTCGTCTCCAAATACATTGAACCGGATTCCTCTAGCCTTATTCAATTCTTTCAAGTGCCAGAAACAGCTCAACAATATGGATTTTCCCAAAATACTTTTTTAGGAATGTTCATACCCAATACCTACGAGTTTTACTGGGATACAACTCCAGAAGAATTTGTTGCCAGAATGAAAAAAGAATATGACAAGTTCTGGAACGATACCCGGAAAGAAAAATTGAAACATCTTGATATGACCCAACAAGAGGTATCCATTCTGGCCTCCATTATTATCGAAGAAAGTAAATACGAACCAGAAATGCCTCGAATAGCAGGAGTATATATAAATCGATTACGTAAAGGAATGCCTTTACAAGCTGATCCCACCGTTAAATTTGCATGGAAAAATCCAGGTATTAAACGAATATTATTCAAACATTTAGAAATCGATTCACCTTATAATACTTATAAACACACAGGATTGCCTCCCGGAGTTATTTGTATGCCTCCTATCGTTGCTATTGATGCTGTTTTGAACTATGAAACACATGATTATCTATATTTTTGTGCAGCATCAGATTTATCAGGAAAACATGTTTTTGCAAAGAACTTAGCAGCCCACAACAAAAATGCTCAGGCTTATGCCGCTGCATTGAACAGAATGGGGATTCGATAACTCTTGTTTTAATTTAACACATAAAAAAACAAAATATTTGGTTAGAAATAAAAAAAACACTATTTTTGCATCGCAATTCAGAAAGGGAGTATAGCTCAGCTGGTTCAGAGCATCTGCCTTACAAGCAGAGGGTCCGCGGTTCGAATCCGTGTGCTCCCACAAAACAAAAATAAGGTGCGTTAAAACGCACCTTATTTTTGTTTTGTACTAATCGTTCAAATACAAGAATTATAATATCATCTGTACAAACGACAAAACCCAAACACCAGAAATAGCACAACTATCAGAAAAACAATACTCTTTTCAATTATTATCCAGAACAAAACAAACGATTTCTCTGGTATCAGAATTTGTAAAATTCAACTTTTCCCTTCCCCTTATTCATTACCTTGAATAATATCAGTCAGTTTAATCGCCTGAAAGGTAATATGTGCTACACTACTCTCATATAAAATTCCCACTGTTTCTTTATCTATTAAAGTCAAACAGGAATACCCCCATCCTTCTTCCTCATCCAACAATACTTGATTCGTTTTTCCCCAAGTCAACCCTCCATCCAAACTTGCTTTAATAGTAATATGATTCCGACCTTGTACCGTATCCGGATTGGAAAATAATAAAATATCTCTATTCAATGCATTCTCTTCTGCCTGAATCCGCAAGAGGCTCCCCATACAGACAGGTTCCCTTAATGCACTACGCGAAGAAGGATGTTCCTCCCATGTTTGTCCCATATCCTTCGTTACGGCAACAGCACGACTTCCCCCTCGATTATCCCTCATATTCAGCATTAATACTCCTGGAGATATTTCTGCCACTTGAGATTCCGTAGTATTACTCCTTGCGGAAGAGCTTATATGCCATGTAACTCCATGATCTGTACTATACATGATTCCTGCATGAGGAATACGTGTAGAATCAATGAATTGTGCAGCAAAAACCAATGTCCCATTTTCCATTGTAATTCCTCTGCCCGGACCTTGTAACAAGAAGTACCAAGTAGAATCTTTTACCTGTTCCGTAATATTAATAGGCTCAGACCATGTTTTTCCATCATCATCACTTCGCGTTAATACCAATTGGGCAGTCTGATCCAAGGTCATCCCCTGCATGGAATTCCACCAAGCCCGACCATTTCCCATTCCATGAGTCCAAGCAGCCATAATCCATATAGTTCCCGTTGTTTCATCCACTAAAATTGCAGGATCTCCAACTCCATTCTGAGACAATGGTAATCCCTCGAACTGTCCAAAAGCAAGGGGAATTCTCATCTTCTGCCAGGAATGACCTCCATCTTTACTCCTACTTAAGCCTATATTTATATATTCTTGAAGATCTGTACTGCTATTATATCGTATGTCATACACTCCCAACAAACTCCCCTTTAATGTTGTTACCAATCCTGGAATACGAAAAGATGAAGCACCATCATCTCCTGCCTGTCGTACCCCTACTCCCACTCTTCGAGAAACGGAATGATTATAATCATGAATCATTGATGATTTTCCATCCATTCGAGCAGAAACAATTTGTCCTCCAACACGAGTTGATAACGATGCGTGAGGATTCATCTCCACACTAATCCAGAAATAATTAACTCCAGGGAAAAGTTTTTGAGAAGAAAATAATTCTACCTTTCGAGAAGGTCGTTTCTTCTCCGATTGTAATACAGAATAAGAAAGGTCTGCTTGCCGAGTTTTCCCAACTATATGAGACGGAATATAAGATTGCGGAGAAAACCTTGTTGGCCCCGCATATTGGATTGCTTCAGTTCCTCCATAATAAAGTTTAACGGAACGAATAGCATCCATTGAAGTTGCTTCATCAAACAAAAGAGTAACTCCTTGAAAAACTTGATTATCTCTTTTATCTACTCGCAAAAGGCAAAAAACATTATCTTTTCTGTCAAGTAAAAGTGGGACATTGACATATTTCACACACAGTGTATCTGAGGCAAATAACTGTACACTATACGTACACAATAAAGTGAATAAAAGCACAACATTCCTTTTCATATTCTCTCCTTTTCTGAATATTATCTTATCCTAATAATATGGAAGGATCATTCAAATCGGTACTCAAATTTCCTGCTCCGGGTTGTAACGGATAAATCAAAATAAATCCGTTGGTTTTGGCATATCGAGCAAGATACTTAGGCACACTGTTCATATTACGATGATAGGATAAAGCATTTCTCCGACTCAACACAACCACCAACATATCATTGGACCTAACTTCTCTAAAAAGTATTAGAAAATCATCCCAATCGGAAAATTCCCTGAATTCCGCTTCAATCGGATTGGTTTTATGAATCGCCTGAATATGGGACAAGGTATGATTGGAAGAATAAAACACCACTTTTGCTCCTGTATTCCGACACATATTCCATATCTTCATAATCCACAAGGCAAATCCCAATTCCTTCTCTGCTCGATCTGGAACAATAACCAAATATCGACGAGTGGTAGATAAAGGCTGAACAGGGCGGTAGATTAAAGTTGTAATATTGTTCTGAGCCAATATCTTTTCTGTCAATTCTCCCAAAAATGACTGAGAATCATCTACATTTTGACGAAGGCCCAATATCAAATCCGTAATTTTCTGTTCATGTATCGTACTGATCACAGCATTCGTGACGCTGGAATCGTATCTCAACAGTTCTTGTACTTTATTATCGGTAGCAGATGCTGCCACAACAGCTTTTTCCAATACTTTTCGTGCCAATTTATCCGCTCCGTTATCTGAATTATCATTGGTAAGTACATTTAAAGCATACAACTGACATTTACGAACATTTTTTGATTTAATAGTCACACTTAATGCCATCAATTCCTCTACCGTTTCCGGATTAACAACAGGAATCAGGATACGTTCCTCTTTATCTTTTTCTCCGGGTGTTTCATCTTCATCATTATGAGATAACAAGGCAATATTTTGAGCTCCCCGCTGTGTGACAAAAGAAGCAATGGTACAAGTAATCAAAATCATCAAAATCGTTCCATTCAACACACTCTCATTCAATAAACGAATAGGGGTTCCATCAGCTTCATAACCTGTAATAATACCATATCCAACCATGACAGCTGCCAATGTTGCCGCTGCTTGCGCATTACTCAATCCAAAAATCAACCGACGTTGATCCAACGTATAACCAAATGTTTTCTGAGTAACATAAGCTGCCAGGTACTTAGCCAAAGTAGCTACAACAGTCATAACTGTTGCTACTTTAATTGTCTCAAAATCCTTAAAGAATGCCCGATAATCAATCAGCATTCCTACTCCTATCAAGAAGAACGGAATAAAAATGGCATTCCCGACAAACTCTACTCGATTCATCAAAGGAGAAGTCCGCGGAATCAACCGATTCATGGAAAGACCTGCTAAAAAGGCTCCAATAATAGCTTCCAAACCCGATAACTCTGCCATAATAGCGCCAGAGAAAACAACCACAAGAACGAAAATATATTGAGCCACAGAATCCGTAAAACGTTTGAAAAACCAACGAGCTATTAATGGAAATAAAAGCATCACTATCAAGGCAAACAAAACAACAGAAAAAGACAAGCGAATCCAAAATTCCTGCCCCACTTCTCCT
Organism: uncultured Alistipes sp.; assembly: GCA_949296295.1. GTDB lineage: Bacteria > Bacteroidota > Bacteroidia > Bacteroidales > Rikenellaceae > CASDZK01. The sequence continues at coordinate 4,815 of CASFOM010000043.1, forward strand.
GCTGACATACCAACAATAATCGTAAGAACCAACAATGCCATCGTATCCGTTATCATTGTTCCTCCTACAGTTATTGTCACTGCCTGATTTTTCGTCACACCCAATTTACTGACAATGGGATAAGTTATCAAGGTATGCGATGCAAACATACTGGCCAATAATACCGACGTCAATGTACCAAACCCCAACAAATAAAGACCTGCTCCCACTCCTAAAATCATCGGTATTAAAAAGGTAAACAATCCAAAAACCAAACTTCTGCCGCTATTTTTTTTAAAATCAGCAATATCTATCTCAAGACCTGCAAGGAACATAATGTATAGCAACCCTACTGTTCCTGACATGATAATACTACTGTCCCGCTCCATTAGATTAAATCCATAAGGACCTATTAGTGCCCCAGCGATAATTAATCCCAATAAATTAGGAATACGTATTTTATTTAATAAAATGGGGGCTAAAAGGATTATAAGCAGTAGTAATAAAAATTTCAACACTGGATTAACCAGCGGAAGAGAAAGATCTATTAATAAAGGGAACATCATAATCGGTTTTCCGTTTTTTCTTTGGCACTCAACAAAATTCAATCCGTTCAATAGGGAAAACTATTCCCCCTCTCGAAACCGTCATTACAAATATACGTAAATTTATGCAACGTGACAAATATTTTGTCTTAACTTACGAGTTATTCAATAAACAATATCAAATTTCAAAAACATAATCTATTTGAAACAAAAAAGCGTCCGATTTCTATCAATCGAACGCTTTTTGTCGGGGTGAGAAGACTCGAACTTCCGGCCTCCACGTCCCGAACGTGGCACGCTACCAACTGCGCTACACCCCGAACTCTTCGCTAAAATGCGTTGCAAAGTTAACGATTACTTTGATAATACAAATACTTTTTCCCTATTTTTTTTAAACAACCTACACATAATATCTATCGAACATATTTCACCTCGTTTTCAAGAGGTAAGCCATTCATATAATCATGTATATTTCGAAGAGTGGTCTCTGCTATGTTTTCTAATGCCTCTGATGTGAAAAATCCCTGATGAGATGTCAATACAACATTGTTAAAAGAAAGCAAACGCGCCAATACATCATCATCCATAATCTTATCTGATTTATCTTCATAAAAATAATTTGCCTCTTCCTCATAAACATCCAAACCCGCAGAACCAATCCGTTTACTCTTTAATCCTTCTATCAAATCATTGGTATGAATCAATTGTCCTCGCCCCGTATTTATCAACATCACGCCTTCCTTCATCTGTCCAATAGAATGACGATTAATCATATAACGGGTATCTTCTGTCAAAGGACAGTGCAACGAAATAATATCCGACTTAGCATACAGCTCTTCCAACGAGACATAATTCATTCCCGACTCCAAAGCAAATTTTTCATCAGGATACGGATCATATCCCAACACGTCCATTCCCAACCCCTTTAAGATACGTACCAATATTTTGGCAATCTTTCCAGTTCCAATAATTCCTGCCGTCTTCCCATACATATCAAACCCCATCAAACCATGCAAGGCAAAATTTCCATCTCGAGTACGCCAATATGCCCGATGAACTTTACGATTCAAAGTCAACATCAGAGTTAAGGCAAATTCCGCTACGGCATGAGGAGAATAAGCAGGAACACGTACCACACGTATTTTCCCTTGAGCACTTCTCAAATCCACATTATTGAATCCTGCACAACGCAAAGCCAATAACTTAACCTGATTGGCAGCCAAGTTGTCAATAATAGATGCATCCGCAGTATCATTTACAAAAATACAAACGACATCAACCCCCTGAGTTAATACCAAATTATTTTTATTTAAATGTCCTTTGTAATAACGAATATCAAAACCATATTGTTCATTCGCCCGATTAAACGACACTTCATCATACGGTTTAGTCCCAAAAAAAGCAATTTTACATTCCATATCTCTTTTATTATAATGAACATTCACATCTTTTTCACAAGATAACCATTTAGATTTTGTTTTTCATACCTTTGTAAAAAATAATTCAATCCAAATTCATGCCGAAAACCATTATTTTGTCTTTAACACCGGAACAAGCTTCTGATCCTAAAAAATACGAAAAAATTGTTATTCGTCAAACAGGTATTACAACAGACCGCATTGCATCCATCCGTTTAAAACGAAAATCCGTAGATGCTCGCAAAAAAAATATTCGCATTAATATGGAATTTGAAGTTTATATTGATGATGAACGTCCTGCCGATATAGTTAAACCTGAATGGAAAGATGTAACGTTTGATACTCCTGTCATCGTGATAGGCAGTGGTCCTGCTGGATTATTTGCTTCATTAAGACTCATTGAATTAGGATACAAACCTGTTTTATTGGAAAGAGGGAAAGATGTTTCTTCCCGGAAAAGAGATATTGCAGACCTTAACAAAAATCTCCCGGTAAACCCAGAATCAAACTACTGTTTCGGGGAAGGTGGAGCCGGAACCTATTCAGACGGAAAATTATATACCCGATCAAGAAAACGAGGGAATTATCGACGAGCTTTAGAAATTTTACATTATCACGGGGCTAATGAAGCCATTTTATATGATGCCCATCCTCATATTGGAACCGATCAACTTCCCCGGGTAGTAGCCGCAATCCGCGAAACCATCCGAAAAAATGGAGGAGAAGTACATTTTAATTGCAAAGTAACGGATTTACTCATTAAAAACAATTACATCAAAGGAGTAATCGATCAATCAGGGAATAGAATAGAAGGAGCTGCCGTAATATTAGCAACCGGGCATTCTGCTCGAGATATCTATTATTTATTACATGATAAAAAAATACGTCTTGAGGCCAAACCTTTTGCAATGGGGGTACGTGTAGAACATCCTCAAGCTTTAATTGACTCCATCCAGTATAAGTCTTCTCAAAGAAATCCCTTGCTTCCTGCCGCATCATACAGCCTGGTATCTCAAGAAGGAGGACGAGGAGTGTATTCTTTTTGTATGTGTCCGGGCGGATTCATTGTCCCTGCTTCTACGGCTCCACAAGAAAGTGTAGTCAATGGAATGTCTCCTTCAGGAAGAAACTCGATATTCGCCAACTCCGGTATCGTTACTGAAATAAGGCCCTCTGATTATGCCTTTTTGTCTGACTCTTATGGAGTTCTCGCAGGTTTAAAGTTTCAACAGCTTTTTGAACAAAGTGCCTTTAATAATGGCGGTGGGAACCAAATTGTCCCAGCACAGCGATTAACCGATTTTGTAACAGGTCGTTTTTCCAATTCTCTCCCTCGGACATCATATCGACCTGGAACCATATCTAACGTAGCTGCATCATGGATGCCTAAATTCATTTACGAAAGTTTAGCTGCCGGATTTAAAAGTTTTGACCGGAAAATGAAAGGTTTTCTTACAAATGAAGCTCAAATTTTAGGGGTAGAATCACGTACTTCATCTCCGGTACGCATACCTCGTTCCCCAGAGACACTCATGCATCCGGAAATAAATGGACTTTTCCCTTGCGGAGAAGGTGCCGGATATGCTGGCGGTATCATTTCTGCTGCTGTTGATGGAGAAAATGCGGCAGAAGCAGTAGCCCATTATCTGAAATAAATAAACAAGGATATTTTACAATACATGAGAATCAATCCATTACAGAATTTAATATAGAAAATGATATCTGGAGATATTGTTTTTTCTTAAAACAACTGCAACACATATCTTCAAAGGCAGCTATTTAAACGCTTATTAATTGATAATGTTTCTCTTACACTTTATCATGTTTTAATTTTACGTTACCTTTATAAAACTTTTTTCTTAACAAACTTCCAATGGAAACGCAGGGCATCATACAAACCAATCATTTAACAATCGGATATGGCCACGGCAATAAAAAAAAGGTCATTCAAAAAGATCTTTCATTTTCATTAGAACAAGAAAAATTAACAGCTTTATTAGGAGCAAATGGTGCAGGAAAATCTACTCTAATCAAAACACTTTGTGGTTTTCTACCTCCATTGGAAGGGAATATTCTATTGGAAGATAAAATATTATCTTCTTATTCTACCTCCATTCTTTCAAGAAAAATAGGAACGGTATTAACAGACCGGAATATCGATGGAGGATTAACCGTATATGATGTCATTGGATTGGGACGTTACTCCTTCACCGGATTTTTTGGAACTTTAACATCCGATGATAAATCAATTATTGAAGATGCTGCTCAACAAGTAGGAATACATCATAAAATGCATACGCACATTGCTCTGCTAAGCGATGGAGAACGACAAAAAACAATGATAGCCAAAGCCATCGCCCAACAATGTAAAACAATTATTTTAGACGAACCAACTGCATTTTTGGATGTAAAAAGTCGTATTGAAATTACCAATTTATTGAGAAAGATTGTAAAGGATGGAAAAACAATATTGATGTCCACTCATGATTTGGAATTAGCTTTACAACTATCCGACAATCTATGGATACTTTCTGATAAATATGGATTAGAAGAAGGATGTACTGAAGATTTAATTTTACAAGGTGCACTAAATCACATTTTTGAAGATCGAAACATTGTTTTTGATTCTCTTTCCGGAACATTCCGGTATAATCGTATCTCCAATCAAGAAATCTTTATTGAAGAAGGGAACAAAGAATTAAGTTATTGGATAAAAAATGCGTTATTACGCAATGGGTATAATTGCTCGACCTCAAAATCAACATGTCATTATATTGCAAAGATTTTTCCTATAACTTCACATGAAATCAAATTAGTACTACCCAATAATAAGATAACTGTGAGTTCTATTAAGGAATTAATAGAAAAACTACTGTTATTCTTTCCTCACCCCAAACAATAAATTCCGGATGAAGTTATGCCAAAACAGAAAA
>CASFOM010000044.1 GCA_949296295.1 uncultured Alistipes sp.
AAAAACCATACTTAAATTTGCCGGTTATTGTGCTATCGTTGGTATCATCGTCGCTTTTAGTATTCCTAAAGAATATCAGAGCAGGATTGTTATGGCTCTTGAAAATAGTAATAAAAATACATCTTCTGATCAAATTAGCGGTTTAGCTAATTTAGCAGGTATTGATTTGGGAATGGCTGAAACGGGAGGTATTACATCTCAAATTTATCCCGATATTATAAAAAGCACTCCTTTTTTACTTGAATTTTCTGATATTCAAGTAACTGATCAAGACGGGAATAATTTTTTATTTATTGATTATTTGCAAAAAGAGACTAAATATCCTTGGTGGAATATGATTCTTAAAGCATCAAAAAATGTTATTGACTGGGTGATGGGGAAAAAAGAGGACGAGGATCGAAAAGATATTCGGAATTTATCTAAAAAATATAGAGATTTTATTAAATCATTAACAGAAAGATTGGAGGCTTCTGAAGATAAAAAAACGGGATTGTTGACCTTGACCGCTACTATGCAGGATCCTTTTATTGCTGCGGTGGTTACTGATTCTATGTTTTGTAAATTGCAAAAATACATGATTGCTTATCAAACAAACAAAACGAAGGAAGATTTAAATATTAGTATTAAACTTTATGAAGAGGCTAAAGAAAAATATTACTTAGCTGAAGATTCTTTAGCTCGCGCTTTAGATCAAAATCAAAATGTAATTTCATATAAATTAAAAGTGAAATTAGATCGTTTGGAGAATGAACGAAATTTGGCATATGGTATATATAATCAAACAGCTCAACAAGTGGAAAGTAATAAAATGAAGTTACAGAACGAAACACCTATCGCTACGATTATTGAACCTGCTCAAGTACCTATAATTCCTGCATCTCCTCAAAAGAAATGGATTGTTATAGGGTTCTTATTTTTAGGTATATTTATAAAATCAGCTATGATTTTGTTTCATGATTTTTTCCCAAATGATTCAAAAACAGAAATAGAAATTAATCAAAGTGAAGCATAAAGTTCGTGAATAGTTTTTCCTAAAATCGGATGGCGATAATGGGGAATAATCTCATTTAATGGTTCTAAAACAAATTTACGATAGGGTAAGAGGGGGTGAGGTATACTTAGGTAATTATCTTCTATAATTTCATCACCATAAAATAAAATATCAATATCGATAATGCGTGATTCATAATGGGGTGAAGCATCTAGTTTTTTTTCTGACTTGATTTTGCGCCCTGTCGCATCAAAATATGCTTCAATATTTTTCCCATAACTGGATTCTATTTCCCAGATAGTTTTTAATAATGTTCGTGCAGATAAAGTAGTATGCAAAACCAAGGCTTGATTTAAAAACGGATAATCGCTTTCAAATCCCCACGCCACAGATTCATAAAGAGAAGAAGCTGCTTCTATTTTACCTATTTTTTCTTCTATAACGGCTTTGATATCTGTTAATGTTTTTCGTACATCCCCTAAATTACCCCCTGTAAGCAGGACAACTTTTATTGATTTATGATTCATTTTTATAGTTTGTAGATTTGTTTGCTGATGGAAAGAGCAAAGTGAGTCCATACGATTTTCGGATTACCATTTTGACGAAGATGAAAACCGGCTTTTTCAAAAGATTCTGTTAAAGGAATGATGTTTTTATCATGGATATAAGGTGAAAATTTTTGTAAAAAATGGGCCTCTTCTCCATAAGTATATGATATTGAGTCTATTTGTAACTTGTGAATAAAACTTTCTCGAAGCATTTTTAAAGCGTATTCGATAAACCCTTTTTGGCTTTCCCGAGGAAGCAAAGCCATATTTTCTGCCCATTGAATTAAACCTAAATAATCAACATAAAAACAACGACGCATTAAATCTGCAAAATATTCGAAATTTTCATCCCCTGATTCTTCTCCGTTTACCAGCTTTATTGCCTGGATTAAGTCCCCTTCGGAAGCTTTCGAGATAGAGGGGTATAAACTATTTCCTGTTCCATAATATCTTTCCAAAAACTCTTTTATATCGGTTTCCTGTATCGGAGGAACATAAATAGTTCGAGTACGAGATACAATCGTTTTTAGCAATGACTCACTATCTTCACACAACAAAAGAAACAAGGTGTTGTCATCCGGTTCTTCAAATAATTTTAATAAGGCGTTTGAGGCGGTTTCATTCATTCGTTCACTCATCCATATAATAACCGTTTTATAACCGTTTTCAAAGGATTTGTATCCTAATTTACGAGTGATTGATGTGGCTTCACCTCGTCCAATGTTCCCTTGTGAATTTTTCCCCAATTCGATAAAATCATACCACATCCGTTCGTTGAAATATCCTGAAGGGATACTCTTATCTAATACCATTTCGCGCCATTTCCCCATCAAAGAATCACTGGTTAAATCTCCATTTGCATTGCTGCCTGTTGCATAAATACTTCGATTTATAGGAAATACAAAATGAATATCGGGATGTTCTAATCGGCTGATTTGATAACAGGAACGACATACTCCACAAGAGTCTCCGTTTTGTGGGTGTTCACAGTGAATATATTGAGTGTAAGCAATAGCCAAGGGTAAAACTCCCGAACCTGATTTGCCTTGGAATAATTGAGCATGAGGTATTTTCCCGGCATTTACATCCCGTACCAACCAATCTTTTATCGGTTGGTGTCCTATAACATCGCTGAATTTCATATTTGTTGTATTTGCAGTTAAAGGTACATAGAAAAAATGAAAAGAAAATACATGGAATCTAATATCTGTCGTGAAATCAACTTAAAAATTCCGAATACTGAAGGTAATGAATATCCTCTCTTTTTGAGAGAGAGGAAAAAAGAGAATCCTAAAACCATGTATACGCATTTATATATATTTTTTACTTCTAATTATGGCGTTGTTCCATTACTTTACTAATTTTGCCGCCCTGGAATATGGAATCGGTCAATTTAATAAAGGGACGATTGTAAGGTTTGTTATAAAAGAGAGGATATGTATCGATTTTCAGTGTATAGAGAACAATATAAGGCCAATTTAAAATTAGCTTTACCTGTTGTTTTGACACAATTGGGCCAAATTATGGTGCAATTTGCCGATAATGTTATGGTAGGTAATTATGGTGGAGATGACCCTACTCCTCTTGCAGCAGCATCTTTTGGTGGGGCTGTATTCTTTATTTTGTTTATTGCAGGTATTGGGGTGACTCTTGGATTGACTCCTCTAATTGGAGAATTGTATGCAAAAGGAGATAAAGTACGTGCAGCTGGTTTATTGCAAAATGGTATTTTACTTTATACATGCTTAGGAATTCTTATGATGCTAATACAGTTATCTATTATTCCTTTCATTTATCATTTGGGACAACCGGAAGATGTTGTTGATATGGCAATACCCTATTATTGTATGTTGGTTTACAGCATGCCATTTATTTTATTGTTTTTCGCTTTTAAACAATTTTTAGAAGGGGTCGGGAATACACGGGTAGAGATGACGGTTACTGTTATTTGTAATTTGATGAATGTATTTTTTAACTGGATATTTATTTATGGTAATTGGGGAGTAGAAGCAATGGGAACGCAGGGGGCCGGATTAGGTACTTTATTGTCCCGAATACTGATGCCTGTTTTTATGATTGCTTATTTTTACCACCAACATAGATACAGATTTTATATGCAAGGATTTTCTTTGAGGTGTTATTCCTGGCATTCTGTAAAAGCTTTATTGAAAATGGGGATTCCCATATCTTCTCAAATGTTTCTTGAGGCTTCTGCTTTTGTCGGTACTGGAATTATGATGGGTTGGTTTGGAAAGATAGCATTGAGTGCCAATCAAATTATTATGACTGTAAGTAACTGTGCTTTTATGATTGTCATGTCCATAGGTGCTGCTGCTACTATACGGGTGTCGCATACTTATGGGGCTCGTAACCCTCAAGAACTCGCTTTAGCTGTTAAAGCATCTTACCATTTGACATTGCTTTGGAATACTTTTACGGCTTTGGTCTTTATTGTCTTTAGAAACTATATCCCCCTACTGTTTACCTCAAATACCGAGGTTATAGAATTGGCATCTCAGTTAATGTTATTTATTGCTTTGTTTCAACTTTCTGATGGAGTACAGAATGTTTCTGTTGGAACTTTGCGAGGAATACAGGATGTTAAAATTATTATGCCGATAGCTTTCTTTTCTTATTTTGTATTGAATCTACCTGTGGGATATTTGTTTGGATTTGTATGGAATATGGGGCCAGAAGGTTTGATACTTGGTTTTACATTTGGATTGACAACGGCTGCAGGATTGATGATTGGACGTATTCGTAGAAAAATTCATAAACTTAAACAGAGTTTATAAAAAATACAGGAGAAGAAAAAACGGGATTGGAGGGTTTCTGACAATTATGCTTTATAGAAAGACCTCCTTGAGTGTTGTTAATTTGAACGTGTATTATGAAAAAAGGAGGACAAATCATAAAATTTGCCTCCTTTGTAATGTATTAAAATTAGGAAATGAAGGTATTGAGTATGAAAATGACAGAAGTTTATTTCGGTAGATGGAATAAAATCTGAATGCCGGAAATATTAAAATAATTGGTCACAATCATAAATCGTTATCTCATCAGAAATTTTTTTAAAGTCCAATACCATAGTAATCAAATCCTTGACGTTTCAATTCTTCCTTGTTATAAATATTTCGTCCATCAATAATTAAGTTCCCTTTCATAACTTTTCTTAGTACTTCCCAGGAAGGAATCCGAAAAGTACGCCATTCTGTGACATGAAAAAGAACATCGCACCCTACTGCTGCATCATACATATCTGTTGCGTAATAAATGCGGTCTCCTAAGTGTTTCTGTGCTTCGCTCATAGCTACCGGATCATAAGCTCGGACCTGACAACCTGCTTGTAATAGTTGTTCTATGAGAACTAAAGAAGCTGCTTCACGCATATCATCTGTTTCCGGCTTAAAGGAAAGGCCCCAGACAGCTGCTGTACAGCCCTTGATATCCTGAGAACAATGAGCTTGGAATTTTTGAAATAATATCTCTTTTTGACGGTTATTAACTGCTTCTACTGCCTCAATGGTTTGTAAATGATAACCATGGTCTGACGCTGTCTTTATAAGTGCTTTTACGTCTTTGGGAAAGCAAGAACCGCCATAACCACAACCGGCATAGAGAAATTTGTTGCCGATACGGTTGTCACTTCCAATGCCATGACGAACATGATTAATATTCGCTCCTACTCGTTCACACAGATTGGCAATATCGTTCATGAAACTAATACGTGTAGCCAACATGGCATTGGCTGCATATTTAGTCATTTCTGCTGAAGGAATATCCATGAAAATAACTCGGAAATTATTAATCATTAAAGGACGATACAAAGTGGACATTAATTCTTTCGCTTTTTCACTGTCTACTCCAATAACAACCCGATCCGGTTTCATAAAGTCTGCAATGGCATTCCCTTCTTTCAAAAATTCAGGATTTGAAGCAACATCAAACGGTATATCCATTTTACGTCGCATTAATTCCTCTTTAATGACTGCACGTACTTTTTGTGCCGTACCTACCGGTACTGTACTTTTCGTAACAACCAACACATAGCGTGTCATATAACATCCTATGGTTCGCGCTACTTCCAATACATATTGTAAATCGGCACTCCCGTCTTCCCCGGGAGGAGTGCCTACCGCACTGAAAACAATTTCTACGTCCGGCAATACTTCTTCCAAAGACGTGGAGAAATGCAATAAACCTGCTTGCTGATTCCGATGAACCATAACATCTAAGGAGGGTTCATAAATGGGAATAATCCCTTTTTTCAGATTTTCTATCTTTTCTCGATTAATATCTATACAGGTAACTGTAACTCCTAATTCTGCAAAACAACAACCGGTAACCAATCCTACATAACCGGTCCCTACTACTGCTATGTGCATGATTTATAAGTATTTGTTCAGAGTAAAACTAAATGTGGAGCCTTTCCCCAATTCACTTCGTACATTAACTTGGGCTCCATGCGCTTCTACAATGTGTTTGACAATGGAAAGACCTAAACCTGTACCTCCATTTTCTCGGGAACGACTCTTGTCCACTCGGAAAAAACGTTCGAAAACGCGTGGCAGATTTTCTCGCGAAATACCTATTCCGTTGTCTTCTACTTCAATCATAACTTTGTCGAACATATCGATAAAAGAGATTTTCGTTGTCCCTCCCCGAACTCCATATTTGATGGAATTGGATATCAGATTAATCAGGACCTGTTCTATGCGTACCTTATCTGCAAAAACATCTATTTCTTTGTCTGATGTCACTTTCAAGGTAATCCCTGCCTCTTGGGCATACAATGCCATACTGTCTGCTATCTCATGAGCCATCGCTACAATATCGAATTGTTCCCGATTAAGATTCATTACGTTGATTTCTAATTTTGATATCTCTTCCAAATCTTTTACAATGGCTATTAAGCGATCTATATTTTTTTCTATTTTTTCTAAATAACGAACATTGATTGCTTCATCATGTATCCCTCCATCCAATAAGGTCAAAACGTATCCCTGTAAGGTAAATAGGGGAGTCTTTAATTCATGAGATACGTTCCCCATGAATTCTTTTCGATAGTTTTCCATGGCTTTTAGATGGACAATCTCTTCCGATTTCTTTTCTGCCCATTGTGCTAATTCATCTCCCATTCCTTCGATGATGTCTCGATTGGCAAAATCAGCATTCATTTCTGCCGTAGAGACACTCCGTTCGGTAATCATACGGTAGAGAGGCTTCAGACGATAAAGAACAAATTGCCAGGTAAAAAAACGGGATACGAAAAAAGAAACCAGTGCAATAATAAACCCTATGACTGTTGAATATACTATCCCTGTTCCTAAAAGATACATGATGACGGAAACCAGCACAAAGGAAACGGATGATATCCAAAGAGAAGCGGTATTAACCGATTTAATTTTGAATAGAGCCATGATTTTATTTTTTATATTGAGACATCAGACGGGTAATATATTTCCCTATAATATCAAATTCAATATTGACAATACTCCCTACTTGAAGTTCTGAAAAATTCGTGTGCTCAAAAGTATAAGGAATAATGGCAACTTGAAAAGAAGAAGGTTGTGAATTAACAACTGTCAAACTTACTCCATTAACAGCAACGGAACCTTTTTCCACGGTAATATTTTCACTCCGGTTCTCGTATTCGAAAGTGAAATACCAACTGCCATTGACTTCTTCAATAGAAGTACAGGTCGCTGTTTGATCAACATGTCCCTGAACAATGTGCCCATCGAGAAGTGCATCTGGACGCATACTGCGTTCCAGGTTGATTTTATCTCCTATCTTCAGTAATCCAAGATTACTTTTTAGTAAAGTTTCTTTAACGGCCGTTACCGTATATTCCTCTTCGTTTAAATCAATAACCGTTAAACAAACTCCGTTATGGGCTACACTTTGATCAATTTTCAATTCTTTTGCAAAGCTGCATTTTACTGTAATATGCAAATTGTCATGTTCCTTTTTCAATGCCGTTACAATGCCGGCTTCTTCTACAATTCCTGAAAACATATCTTTATTTTTTAATTGTTTTGTATTTATACTAATCAGTTATCCCCCATAATTTATTCGGTTGTGAATCTAATTCAAAGTGAAGAGTGCCTCCTTGGACAATATCTTCATGCCGAAGATAACATTTTTTATAAGAATGGCCGTTAAGTGTAGCTGATTGAATATAATTATTCTCCGGTTGATTGTTGGATACTGTAATAACAAATTTTTTTCCTGAAGCATATTTTGAATCTAATTGGATTTCTATTCGATCAAATAGTGGGGTGGTCAATTCATAACGACTGTCTCCCGGACAAATGGGATGAAAACCCATTGCTGTCAATACATACCAAGCAGACATTTGTCCTACATCTTCATTTCCACAAAGGCCCTGAACTTCGTTTTTATATGCTTTGTTACAAATAAAACGAGTCCAATATTGAGTAAGCCATGGCGCTGATAAACGATTAAAAAGGAAAGGAATGTGATGGACCGGTTCATTAGAATGGTTGTAAAATTCATTCCAGATGAAACTGTCAGGGGTCTTTTTAAAAAATTCAATGAGATCTGTTAAGGTCTTTTCTTTACCCCCCATTAACTCAACCATTCCTGGAATATCATGAGGTACAAACCATCCTTGTTGATAAGGATTACTTTCTATACATCCATACCATTGTTGTTGGCGACCTTGTTCTGGAAGCGGTGCCCATGAACCGTCTGATTGCCTTGGTCGGAACCAGTGAAATTCATCATGATCGAATATTAATCGATAGGATTGTCCGCGTGTTTTGTATTTTTCCATATCCTCTGTTTTCCCTAAAGCTTTTGCTAAGACCGATACACACCAATCCGAATAAGCATATTCAAGGGTTTCCGAAATGGGATAACCTTCTGTTGTATATCCTGTTTCCGGATGATGACCAATTTGATCAGCGGTATGTACACAAAACGTATAGGCTTTTTCTATGTCATAATTTCGAATATTCTTTTCCCATGCATCTGCTATTATTGAAATAGCTGGATTCCCTACCATACATCCGCTGTAAGCGTTTAGAAATTCCCAACGGTTAAAACATTCTGAACCATTTTCTTCTGCTAAAGAGAGCAGAGAATTAATCATGTCATTGACTACGTCCGGATTGATAAGGGTTTGTAATGGAAACTGGCTTCGAAAAACATCCCACCCACTGAAAATAGTACGTTTGGTAAAATTTTTTGATTGGTGTGGAAGCTTGTCTCCTCCTAAATATTGTCCGTCGATATCACAAAAACTCCTTGGGTCTATCATCGTGTGATAAAGGGCTGTATAGAAAATGGTCTTTTGTTCTTTACTCCCTCCGAAAACACGTATTTTACCGAGAACTTTCTCCCAAGCATCAGCTGCCTGAATTCGGTATTTATCAAAATTCCAACCTCGTACTTCTCCTTTTAGATTAGCTTCTGCTCCTGCCATATTCACAAAAGAAATTCCCGTTTTCAAAATAACCTGTTCTCCTGAATAGGTGGGAAATTCTGTGAAAAATCCTAAATGGGCACCTTCTGTTGGTTCCGGATTTTTTATAACTTCAGCATGAATAATTCGGTCGATGTATTCTGGTTTACTGATATCTTCAAGTTTACGAGACCAATCCTCTGGAATATCAGCACTCCAAATCCCGTAATTCTCGATGGAACGGTTAAATTGGGCATAGAAATAAACGGTATAATCACCATTGCCCCCTCCATTACCCCAACCTCCTCCATCTGGAGTACAACGCATCCATCCTCGAATGGTATAATCATCTACTTTTTCAATATATTGTTGTGTGGAAGTCCCTCCTACTCGTCGTGCTAAATCAATCTGTATGCGAGAGTGTTCATTTTCAGGGAAAGTAAAACGCATAATTCCACAGTGAGGAGTAGCTGTAAGTTCTGTTGTAATATCGTAATCTGTTAAATGGACGGAATAGTATCCTGCACTTGCTTTTTCCGATTCTTTATCATAACGTGAACGATATCCGGAATCAGGATTTTCTTCTGTCCCTCGATAGGTATGTAAAGCGCCCGTTGTAGGCATGACTAAAAAGTTACCTAAGTCTCCATACCACCCTACTCCACTCATTTGGGTTAACGCAAATCCTTCAATGGTTCTGTGTTCATCACTGTAACCGGAACCATTATCGCCTCCTGTAATGGTGTTGGGACTCACTTGTGTCATTCCCCAAGGTACGGTAGCGCCAGGAAATGTTTTCCCCGTGCTGATAAAGGTCCTTCCTGAACCTTCGTTCGTGCTTGCCCCAATAAAAGGATTGACATAATCAGATAAACGTTCTTTGGGGGTTGCGGTTGCAGAAAAAAATAAATTATATGCAATTAGTATAGCTGTCAAAAATATGTGGAATTTCATGTCTTTTTTAATTATGATACAGATAATCTTTTTTACGGCGCATATAGGCTCCAAAATAAAGTAATGACAAAAGAAAAACATAACAGGATATTCGTCCTATCATATCACCATAACGTACATAAAAGGTAAGTTCGTCATTTTTATTTATACTCTTGCTTAAGGTCCCTCGGATATCCCATCCTAAGGATTCTACGATGTCTCCTCGTTGGTTAATAAATGCAGAAATTCCTGTGTTGGCACTTCGCGCAATGCTTCTACGGGTCTCTATCGCCCGCAAGCGGGAATAAACAAAATGTTGATGGTAACCAAAGGTATCTCCCCACCACCCGTCATTGGTAATGACAAACATTAGTTGAGCCCCTTTTTGGACAAACTCAGAAAAAAATTCTCCGTAAACAGATTCGTAGCAAATGGCACTTCCTACGGAAACATCCCTTTGATTGCTTTCAAAAACACTCCTTTCCGGTTGTGTCGCCATCATTCCTGAAATACCCCCTAAATCTACGGATAGTTTTCGGATAAAACCTAAATATTCGTGGTAGGGAAGCATCTCTACTCCAATAACTAATTTGGACTTATGGTAAAGAGATACTGAATCAGTAGTGTTAATTTGTATCGCAGAGTTATAAACATCATAAAAAAAGGCTCCGTCTCTTGTTTTTCTTGCCGTACTGGTAGGTGGGGTTTTACAATCAGAATATAATTGATAAAGAGTTATTCCTCCAATAAAATCAACATTTGGGAACTTTTGCCGCAGTAATTTGCGGATGGCATCTACGGCATAATGACTGTTTAATCCATCCAACCAAAAACGATTGTCTAAAGCGGTCTCCGGTGCAACTAAAAAACGAGTATCTGCAGGTGCCTGGTTTGATAAATCAAGGATTAACTGCAACTGTTGATCCGGAGTCATACTTGAAAATTTTTCGGTATAGGGATCGATGTTCGGTTGGAGTATGGTTACCTTTACTGGAGCCTCTTTTTCTTCATAAGTGGTATAAATACTCCATGAAATAACCATCGGAAACAAAAGAATAAGTATGGGGGCAATCCATAGAGTATAAGAGGCTTTTGTGGAATGTTTACGAAGATCTAACCACTGTTCTATGGCATGAAAAATGACCAGGTTGGAAATTAAAATCCATAAAGTCCCTCCTAAAGTACCCGTATATTCATACCACTGGATTAATTTGACATCAATGGCGAAACCGTTACCAAGTACCAACCATGGAAAAGAAATCTCTCCATTCAGATAAATATATTCAAACGCAATCCACCCGCATACCAAAACCGTATAAGCTAATGCCCGGGAGGCTCGTTTCCAAACAGCATTGTAAATGAACATAACTAAAGAAACCAAAACAGTATGGGTTAAGGTTGCTGCTATGATACCAATGAATGCCGCTTTTGTAATCCACCATTCAGTAGCTAAATTCCATAGAATAACTGTAGAAATAACATAAAGAATGAAATGTTTTCCTCCTTCCCGTTTTTGTAAATATAACAACGGAATAAAGGCTAACAATAACGAAACTGAGGTAAGACCAAACCAAGGCAGTGAAAAAAGAAAAGCCGAGAGAAAAACGAGAAAAATATTCATGGGCGTACGGGTTGCGGGCTTTGCATTTCCTTCAGGGCATGGTCAGCCTCTATTTTTCTAATGATTTGTTTGACGAGGATATCCATGCGACTTCCCGGGGTGTAAAGAGCTGGTGCAACGAAATCAACACGTCCGTCATTGACCAATTGACGTATTTCATCAATTTTTCTTTGAGATGATGGATTATAGGCGGCAATCGAATAGCCTCCCATCTGTTTTACCAATCGCATACATGGAATATCCGTTTGTCCGTCACCGATATAAATCATTCGGCTGAAGGGAATGGGGCGTGCATCTTCCGGAACATATTTATTTACTTGTATGTGATCACTTACAGAATCAATCCCTTTGTTTATTTTAAACAGAAATTGTGTCTTGGTGGTATAATTGACTACGACAGAGGGCCAAAAGGCAATCCCGTCTACATTATAAAAAAAAGAACAGGCATAGATCTTTTTGAATTCATGTGCAATAGGTGTCCCTTCTATCATTTCTTTGATGCCGGAAGAATTGATGTAATGCTCTATTTTCATCTTCCTTCTGAGTCCATAGGCATTGATTCTTCCAAACCACTCTTTTACGCCTTCAAAAAGAGGTACCTTCGACCCCGATTCTTGAAAAGCTTCCCGACGTAAAGAAATATCTTTATTATTGGCTTCTTTCAACATTCGATACATATAGGCCAGAATGGTGTCTCCATCCTGTTGTTCCGCCATGGCAGAACTCTCTGCCCAAAACTCTTCGTTGGCTTTCCCTACTGCTGGAATAAAATCATATTCCTGCATATTCCCCGGTGCCAGGGTCCCATCAAAATCGTATATGATGGCTATTTTTAATAGCTGTTGCATAGATTGAAACGGATAGTTGCCTCTGTAAAGGTATAATTTTTTCGGGAAAAATACGTTTCGAACATATCGCATTCATTGATGAAACGAAAGGTCTTATGCGAAAAATAAAAGGAAAAAGAAGAATAAATCCTTATGTGTTGAAGTTGAAATGTTCTAAAATATAAATAAAACCAACTTGAAATTGATTTTCTCCGGGATTGTTTCGTATATTTGTCGCATTATTAAAGCCGTAACGAATGAATTATTTTAAAAAATCGAATTTGATACTGGGGTGGATAGTATTTGGTATATCGGCTCTGGTTTATTTGCTTTCTATGGAACCGACAGCCAGTTTATGGGACTGTTCGGAATTTATCGCTACCTCATATAAAATGGAAGTGGGACATCCTCCCGGAGCACCTTTGTTCATGATGCTTAACCGATTCTTTTCCATGTTCGCTCCAAATACTTCTTATGTGGCACCTTTGGTAAATGCAACTTCTGCTATTGCCAGTGCTTTGACGATATTGTTCCTGTTTTGGACCATTTCTCATTTAGGCCGTCGATTATTGAATCGTACCGAAGAAAATCTTTCTCGCGGAGAAACATGGGCTGTATTGGGGGCTGCTTTTGTCGGTTCATTGGCATATGCGTTTACAGATACTTTTTGGTTTTCCGCTGTAGAAGGAGAGGTATATGCCCAATCTTCATTGTTTACCGCTTTGGTCTTTTGGGCTATTTTAAAATGGGAAAATATAGCTGATCAACCTCACGCTAACCGATGGCTCGTATTACTCGCTTACCTTATGGGACTTTCGATAGGAGTCCATTTGTTGAATCTTTTGGCAATCCCCGCCATCGTATTCGTGTATTATTATCGAATGACAAAAACACGCAGCCGTTCAGGATGGTGGAAAGCTTTTGCCGCTTCTGTCGTGATATTGGCTTTTGTGTTGTATGTGATTATTCCGCAAAGTATTGCTTTGGGAGCATGGTTTGACAAACTGTTCGTTAATTCTTTTGGTTTACCTGTCAATAGTGGATTAGTGGCTTTTGTTATTCTTTTGTTTGCTGCTATCGGATTCGGTGTGTGGAAAACTTATGTAAAAGGAAAAGTATTGTGGAATACAATCCTTCTATGTATGGGGGTTATGTTATTGGGGTATGGTACTTATGCTTCGGTAGTAATTCGCTCTTCCGTGAATCCTCCTATGAATTCCAATGCTCCCAGTGATCCTTATGCTTTACTGGATTTTCTCAATCGGGAACAATATGGAAACCGGCCTTTGTTTAGCGGACCTTATTATAATGCTCCTTTGACCAATATCGAGTATGTAAATGGATATTATTATAATACTGAAACCAAACGATATGAGAAATTCTTAAAAAGAGGAAAAGAGACTTATGATCCTCGGTTTACTACTTTATTCCCTAGAATGTATAGCCCTCAATCTCAACATATTAAGGAGTATCAAAATTGGGGAGGTCCCGGAGGTAAAAAGGTGAATTTGGGAAATGGAGAAACAGCAGTGATTCCTACTTTTGCCCAAAATCTTCGTTACTTTTTTACTTATCAACTGAATTTTATGTACTGGCGTTATTTCCTGTGGAATTTTGTTGGACGTCAGGATGATATACAGTCTCAAGGAGAGATAAATCATGGGAACTGGATGTCAGGAATTAAACCTATTGATGAAATTTATCTCGGACCTCAGGATAATCTCCCGGAAGCTACATTAAACAATAAAGGACGAAACCATTATTATTTCTTGCCGTTTATTTTGGGTTTAATCGGTATTTTTTATCAACTGAAACGTGACCGGAATAATTTTACAGTGGTTATGTGGCTGTTCTTTATGACCGGTATCGCTATTATTTTATATCTGAATCAACCTCCTTTGCAACCTCGTGAGCGAGATTATGCTTTTGCAGGATCCTTTTATGCTTATGCCATCTGGATTGGGTTAGGAGTTTTGTGGGTATATGATTTATTAACCCGAAAAAGCTCTCAAAAAATAGCGGCTGTGGTGGCTACTCTTATTTGTTCATCTGTTCCTGTTATTTTGATTGCTCAGAATTGGGATGATCATTCCCGGGCAAATCGTTATGTCGCACGAGATTTCGGACATAATTATTTGAATTCTACCTTGCCCAATGCTATTATTATGCCTTTTGGAGATAATGATACTTTCCCGCTTTGGTATGCTCAGGAAGTGGAAGAAGTACGTCCGGATGTTAAGGTGATGAATCTAAGTTATTTAGGTGCAGATTGGTATGTGGAGCAGATGCGGGTTAAATCGAATGAGGCGGAGCCTGTACCTTTTACTCTTCCCAAGAAATTGTATTATAAGATAAACGAGGTGATTCCTGTTATTCCTCAAATTAGTGACAGTGTTCTTGTGGATGCCAAGGCTTTGGTCGATTTCATGAAAAATGATTCGAAGATTAAGCAACGGACATTGGCTGAAGCCCGTTTTGGGGATCAAATAACCATGTATGTTCCTGCACGTAACATTGCTATTCCTGTAAATAAGGAAAATGCATTGGCCAGTGGAATTGTTGCTCCGGAAGATGCAGATCAAATGGTAGATACTGTATATTTAACCATTAAGGGATCTCAGATGACACGAGCTGATTATATGTTACTTGATTTATTGGCCAATTATGATTGGACTCGACCTTTGTATGTTACTTCTCCGACTCAATCATTGACTGTGTTTGACGGTTTCTTAAATTATCTTCAATTGGATGGATTTGCTTATCGGTTTGTTCCCATCCGTACAGAAGTAGATCAGGAAGCTGTAAATGTAACAGGGAATATTGGACGAATCAACTCTGATTATTTGTATGATAAGTTAATGAACGAAACGAAATTGGGAAATGTCAAAGATTTGAGTGTTTATGCTGACAGTTTTGTGAATAATACGTTTAGTACCGCTCAGGTTCGTGGTGTCTATGGACGTTTGGCAAAACAGTTGGTTGCAGAGGGGGATACTTTGCGCGCGGCTGAAGTTGTACGACGGGCGGCTGAAGAAATGCCTGCTTCGCAAATCCTTCATAATTATGCCTCATTTAATTTGATTGAAGCTTGTTTCCTTGCAGGTGAGACGGAATTGGGGAGACAGATGTTGAATGAATTTCGTGAGTCCATGCTTGATGAATTTCTTTACTTGGCGCAGTTCAACGGGCAGAAAGCTCAGAGTGTCCGGCAAGATTTAGAGATTAGCTTATATTATTTACAACGTTTGTATTCATTGGCAAAACAAGTAGGACAGACGGATATTGCGAATGAAATGGAAGCGCTGTTTCGTACATTAAACGGAGAATAAGAATAATTTAAACTTTTATTACAAGAAATAGGTTCGGAAATGTTTGTATTCTTCCGAACCTATTTCTTTATAAAATATTTGGATTAAAGGGGGATAACTGTTTTAGTTCCTTGAAATAATTTGTATTTTCGTAAAAATATATACTTTATAAAAAATTAGCCGTATGAAAATAAATCGTCTTTTTGGGTTGTTTTTTGTTTTGCTGTATGCGTATCCTGCTTTTTCTCAAAATGATAAGACAATAGACACTTTGAAGATCCCTGATGATATTAGAGCAAAACAGATTTCGGATATGAAATTTGGAATGTTTATATGTTGGTCTTTCAGTACATTTTCCGGAAAAGAATGGACAGAAGAAGAACATACGGTTGATTTTTTCCGAGCGACAAAGTGTAATACGGACCAATGGGCAAGAACTGCTAAAAAAGCAGGAATGAATTATATTTATGTATTGACCAAACATCATGACGGTTTTTGTTTATGGGATACAAAAACGACAGATTTTAAAGTAACAAATGCCCCTCTGGGAAAAGATGTATTGGCCATGTTACGGAAATCTTGTGATAAATATGGTATTAAATTAGGTATTTATTATTCTGAAGGTGATTGGAATTGGCCGGGAGCTGTTCGTGGAAAAGGAGGAGGGGTCAATCCCGAAGTGAAAAAAGCCCAATTGAAGGAATTATTGACCGGGTATGGCCCTATTGAATTAATTTGGTTTGATCATGCTGTCGGAGATGGAGGCTTGTCTCATGAAGAAACAACCCGTTGGGTACATCAATTCCAACCGAATTGTTTTGTAGGATACAATCACGGAGCTCCTTCTGGCCGTTTGTGCCTTCGAGAAATGGGGAAAGCAGGACGACTTGGAGATGCTGAGGCTTCTCAGTACAATAAGGATCAGGAAAAAAATTATCAGGGGTATTTGGCTGCCGAATTTACTTATCCTATTCTTCCTCCTCATCAGGGAGGTGCTAATTGGTTCTATTCCTTGCCTGAACATGATGGATTGTGTTATTCGGCAGAGAAAATATTTACAGACTACAAAGAAGCCGTTAAATATGGGAATATATTTTCCTTGAATGTAGGACCTGACTATAAGGGAAAATTGAGAAAAATAGATGTGAAAACGTTGAAAACAGTGGGAAAATTAATCAAAAACAGCCATTAGTTAATCAAGACTTGCAATAATAAGATAACCGAAATAAACACACCCATACAAGATAAAATAAATCTATTGTATGGGGTGTTTATTTCGGTTATCTTTAATCTAAACTATTTCTGTTGAGAAATCAGATATTGGGCGATTTGTACGGCATTTAAGGCCGCCCCTTTCTTTATTTGATCGCTGACACACCAGAAAGCTAAACCGCAAGGATTGGTTAAATCTTTTCGAATACGACCTACATAAACAGGATCTTTCCCTGCCAAGAACAAAGGCATTGGATACTCTTTCTTTTCCGGTTGATCCATCAAAATAATTCCCGGTGCCGATGCAAAGGCCGTACGTGCTTCTTCTACACTCACTGGAGATTCCGTTTCTACCCATACAGATTCACTATGGGCACGCATGACCGGTACACGAACGCACGTAGCACTCACCTCTATATCTGAATGCATAATTTTACGTGTTTCATTATACATCTTCATCTCCTCTTTAGTATATCCGTTTTCTAGGAATACATCCACATGAGGAATCAGGTTAAAGGCTAACTGGTAAGCGAATTTTTCTACGGTAGGTTCTTCGCCTGCTACAATTTGACGATATTGGTTTTCCAATTCGGCCATTGCCATAGCTCCGGCTCCGCTCGCTGCCTGATAGGTAGAAACATGTACTCGTTTGATGTGAGACAAATTTTCTATCGCTTTTAAGGCAACAACCATCTGTATCGTAGTACAATTAGGGTTGGCGATAATATTCCGAGGAGTATTTAAAGCATCAGAAGCATTTACTTCAGGAACAACCAAGGGAACGTCCGGATCCATACGGAATGCACTGGAATTGTCTATCATGATGGCTCCATATTTGGTAATGGTTTCTGCAAAAGCAATTGAGGTCCCTGCTCCTGCTGATGTAAAGGCTATATCTACATCTTTGAAATCGTCATTATGTTGTAATTCTTTGATGACAATCTCTTTGCCTCTGAAGCGGCAACTACTTCCCGCACTGCGGCTTGATCCGAACAATAACAGTTCATCAATCGGAAAATTTTGTTCGTCGAGTACTCGTAGGAATTCTTGTCCTACTGCTCCACTTGCTCCTACAATAGCTACTTTCATTTTATTATTTGGTTTAGTTTCACATTCTTAGTGGTTTATTGGAAGAAGGTATCATCGTCGCTACTTGTTCGATTAACCTGTTCCGGTATATCGGTTTCCATTTCGTCACAATTCATCCGTTGTACACCTTCCGGTTTTACAAAACGGTCTTGTTCGGAAATCCCTAACGATTTGTCTGCATATACTTTTTGCATGAAACGTCCGAAAATAGGCAATGAAATGACACTACCCTCGCCTGCATAGGAGAAATGGATGTGGATGTCATCTCCTCCAACCCACGCTCCACCTACAATTTTCGGTGCCAATCCGATGAACCATGCATCCGCATTGTCATTGGTTGTACCCGTCTTGCCTCCTAATTCTCCGGTAAACTTGTAATCTCTTCGCAAACGTCCTGCTGTCCCTCGATTGACTACATTTTGTAACATTTCCAACATGGTGAATGCACTTTGGGAAGAAATGGCATCATAGCTTTGCGGGCTGAAAGTGGCTAAAATATTCCCGTGGCTGTCTTCTATTCGCGTAACGAAAATAGGCTCAATATGCACACCCATATTCACAAAATTGGTATAAGCACTTACCATTTCCATCAGCGATACAGAGGCACTCCCCAAACACAGAGGAGCTACCGGATCTATAAAACTTTTGATTCCTAATCGGTTGATGAAATCTGCTACGGCAGCCGGTTGATTGGCCTGCTTCATAATCCATGCCGAATAGTTGTTACGACTCATGGCCAAGCCCCACCACAAAGGATGTGGCTCTCCCAACTGTTCTACTTTCCCCGCTTCTTTCGGACTCCATCCGTCTACTGTTACGGGAAGGTTGGGAACAGGTGTGCAGGGATTGATTCCCAGCTGGTCTATCGCGAACGTATAAACAAACGGTTTGAAGGTGGAACCTGCCTGGCGTTTCCCTTGAGAAACCATATCATACATGAAATGACGGAAATTGACTCCGCCCACATAGGCTTTTACATACCCTGACGCAGGTTCTACAGCTACAAAGCTGGAACGAAGGTAAGATAAACTGTATAATACCGAATCTTTCGGTGTCATAACGGTATCGATACCGTTGGGACGATCATACGAAAACAGCGTAATATTGGTCGGTTTATTAAAATTGGCTTCTATTTTTGCTTCGGATAAACCTTCGTTTCGTAATACCCGGTAGCGTTCACTTCCTTTGATAACCCGTCGGATGATATTGGCTTGTTCTGCTGGAGTTACATCGGAAAAAATACTGCCACGAGCTCTGCTTTGCGCATGGAAACGAGGTTGAATGGCTTTCATATTTTCATAGACAGCCTCTTCTGCATATTTCTGCATTTTTGAATTGATGGTGGTATAAATTTTTAATCCATCCCGATATAAATTGTATGGAGTCCCATCTGCTTTCTTGTTTTTGTTACACCATCCGTACAGTGGATTATTGGCCCACAGTTTCTGTAATTGTTGAAAATCATGTTCCGTCAGGAAAGGAGACCGCTTGGGTTCTGAGGCACTCATGTATAACCGCAGCATTGTCCGGAAATATGTTGCTATCCCCTGATTGTGTGAAATGGGATTATAATTGAGAGTAATCGGTAATTGAGAAATGGAGTCCCGTTGTTGCCGGGTAATGAATCCACTTTTCCACATCCGTTCAATAACCGTGTTGCGTCGTTTGAGCGAATTGTCGTAATTTCGAACAGGGCTGTATCGCGTAGGGGCATTGACAATACCCACTAAAACAGCGGCTTCTTCTATTGTCAATTCAGCCGGACTTTTCCCAAAAAAGGTCTGGGCGGCCGATTTGATTCCATAAGCATTACTTCCATAAGCCACTACATTTAAATACATCACGATAATTTCTTCTTTCGTGTAGTTGTATTCGAGCATGGTGGCTGTAATCCATTCCTTGAATTTGGAAATCACTAAGTTAAAGTTTCGTGTCAGGGACGAGGAATAACGGGTGGTGTCACGAGGATAAAGGTTTTTTGCCAATTGTTGCGAGATGGTACTTCCCCCTCCTTGCTTTTGACCTAAAAGCACTGTTTTTATGGCGACACGAACCAATCCTTTATAATCAATACCGGAATGGTCGTAAAATCGTGCATCTTCCGTAGCTACTAACGCGGCAACCAAATAGGGAGACAGGTCTCCGTAGTCCACAAAAGAACGATTCTCTATGAAAAAGCTGCCGATTTGTACCCCATCCTCCGATATGATGTCTGTCGAAACATTACTTTTGGGATTTTCCAATTCTTCGAAGGTGGGGAGTTTTCCATAAGCGCCTGCTGCGATGAATATCAGTAATAAAGAGACTGATATAATCGGAACCAGGATAATACTCCAAAAAATCCACAAAAAACGTTTCTTATTTTTAATATTGATTTGGTATTTCATCTTGTTTCGTATTTACTCCATACGGTATTAACCAAGGAATGTTCGAAATATTGTTTCTGAATGGGTTGACGCTGCAAAAATAATATAAAATCTTTATGGAATTCGGATGAATGCCTATTGTGTTTTGTTTTTAACGAATCAAATGGCTCTTGTTCGATTTTTTCGATATAAAGAGTAGTAATTTTGATAACCGTTCAATGACAAAAAGGGTATGTTATTCATATTGAATTCCTTTCTTATTGAATAACAGGTATCCAATATTAAAAGTAAAGTAATCTCGTTTTACCCCGCTTACTGCATAATGAGAATAATTAAAACTAACCGGACCTACCGGAGACTGATATACAAGAGTGGCTGAGGCAATATAGCGCAATCGATTCGTTACTCTGCTCCAACGGGTCAGATCCGGCATATAACAGTAGAACTCTCCTTTTAAATAAATTTTGGGATTGGCTTCAATAATGGGCATTACTCCTACTGCTCCATAAGATCGGTTGTGGAATTCCGGAATAAATATGGTTTTGGAGTGAGGGTTAGGAGTGAAACCCGGCAAGGCCATTTTGGAAAAAGTTTGATTCGTAAAACTTGGGGAATTCATATGCAGAGCCTCTAACAGATAACCGATATTGAACCATTTGGAAAGATAGAAATAATCTTCCCGTTTGAAAGAGGCTCCTCCATAAAGTCCATTGGTAGATAGATTACCGTAACCGTTGTTTGTCGCAATTTCCCCTGCCCGGTATCTTTCGTTATACAAAACTCCGAATAAGGTAATGGATTGATAAAGACCCCTTGTCGGATACATACTGTAATTAAGAGAATTTCGCTTTAAAGATAGACTCATTGTGTAGTAGTTGAACCGGGTTTTATCAGGACGTTCATCATTTTCTCCAATGATATTGTCCCGGTAGTAACCGAATAAGTCATGTCCAAGAGCTCCTCGCAATTCAAGCTTGGAGGCTTTCCCTATCGGCGTTCCGATAAGAGCGCTGAGATACATGTCATTTAATCGGGAAAATTGCAACGATGTATTTTTATAGGCAATGCGTTGACTGTTGCCCCGGGCATAATCGAAAAAGTTATAGGTAAGGAAAGATTCAATGTAAAAAGGCCGTTTTTTTACATAGTCGTATCGTGCTCCGATTTGAGCGGAGGAATAGTAAGAACCTATGTACCCGTCGAGCATGTAAAGCGAATTGATAACCCCTACCCGATTGTATTGTAATCCGATGTATCCCTGGTTTACAGAGGTTGAAGATATATTCAACCCTACCATAGTCTTGAAACTTGGTTTGTTGTAAATGGGAAGTTTTAAGGTAAAGTACCCTGTCGTATCGTTATATTGGGCAACCGGCATTCCCCCTTCTACCGAACCGTCGGAAAGCATTTTGAAATAATTGGTTTTGAATTTTTCAAAATCCAGAACAGAATCACGAGGAGTTTCCGATTGTAATTGGGAAAGATAGTATTTGGCCTGGTTTTCCGGTAACTCTTCTATCTCAATCTGATCGAACATCAAGGTAGGAATTTCTGATTTGAAACGTATCCGACGTTTATAAACCTCTTCAGGACTCACACGACGGGTAATACGTTCTTTGATTTTGGGCATCATGACCAGGGCATCATGATAACCTTGTTCTATGATCTCTGGGGCTTTTTTATAATCAAGCATTCCCACATTGATATTTCGTGAAATCATAATTCCTTTTTCTTCCGGTAGATTGTAGTCGGTTTTCGACATGGTAAGCATTTCAATCTGCCCTGAAATATTATTGATGTCCGGGTTACCGCTCACACATTTCCCTCCGATGATGATATCGGGATGAAAGGCCTCTTCTGTCTCTTTCCACGGAAAATTATTCAGAATACCTCCGTCATACATCATCATACTATCTACTTTTACCGGTTTGAAGACAATGGGAATCGCCATGGAGGAACGAATGGCTGTCCCTAAATCGCCATGACTCCATACATATTCCTTCCGTTTTAAAATATCTACTGAGACGCAACGGAACGGGACAAACAGGGAGTCAAAATTGTTTTTGCATTTGGCGGAGACTCCGGCCATAAAATTTAAAAAGGCAACATCTAATTGTACGGAGGAAATTAAGGAAGCAGGAGAGGCGGAATTGCCTTCGGGACTGTTCCATGAAAAGGACAGACGTTTCCGTTTTGAACTGTCTTGAGATGCTATTTTTTCTTCTAAAACCATCGAAGGATCTGTGGGTGATGCTTCCATTTCAGCATTGGATCTCTTTTTTTTGCCAAGGTATTTATGTAAATCAACGTCTAAATTGATGATGGCCGGACGGGGATCTTGTTTCTTGAAATAATAAAAATAGCGGTCTTCGATTTTCCCGGTAAGCCAACGGGGAACATCGTCGCTTTCAAATATTTTTTCAATTTCCCAGGGAGAATATCCGGCGGCATAAAGTCCTGCGACAATGGATCCCATAGAGGTCCCTGATACGTAGTCGATAGGAATCCCGTTTTCCTCCAACGCTTTTAAAATACCTATGTGATATAGTCCCTTAGCACCTCCTCCTGAAAGAACAACTCCTACGGTTTGGGCATGAAGAGATGACAGGAATCCGAAAAATATGAATAAACAAAACAGCCGTTTTTTCATAATAATAGTTTGTTGTCAGAGTATTTTGGTTTATCTGTCCGCAAAGTTTTGCTTCCTTCCTATCCGTTTGTTCCTTGGGTATGGAGATTTTGAAACAGCCGCTTAAAATTAAAACGGTCATTTGATTTTTAGAAGTGAATTTTTTTGTGTACGTTTGCTAAATTGTAACGTACGGTTTCAAAATCTCCGGTGACGAAAAAACGGTTTCGAGTACCGGCAGTCGAAACTTTCGGAAATTCAAAGATATGAAAAGATTTTTTTTCTTTTTGATACTGTGGGTGTTTAATTTTTATGGCGGACAGGCAGAAAGTAAACCTCTACCAAAGGGAAAAACGGCTGTGGCAGTATTGAAAACAAATCGCGGGGAGATTTCCATGCTTTTGTCAAACCGTACTCCGATACATCGGGATAATTTTATAAAATTGGCCCGAACGGGGTTTTATGAAGGAATTTTATTCCATCGGGTAATTCCGGGATTTGTCATTCAGGCTGGAGATCCTGAAACCAAAGAAGCCCGACCGGGTGTTGTTTATGGTTCAGAAGATGTCGGATACAGGCTTAATCCTGAAATTATGGACGGATTATACCACATACGAGGGATGGTAGGAGCCGCTCGGGAAGGAGATGCTGAAAATCCGGAACGCCTTTCGTCCGGTTCTCATTTTTATATTGTCGTGGGATACGGAAAGGAAGCAGATGAAACGATGGTGCAGAAAATGGAACAAAAATTAACCGGACCTATGGATTCGGTGATTCGGAAAAGTTATCTTGAAATGGGCGGAGCGCCTCATCTGGATGGTCATTATACCTTGTTCGGATATGTATTCAAGGGAATGGAGGTCGTGGATGCTATCGCTGCTGAAACGACAGGCGAGGGGGATCGCCCTTTACAGGATATTCAAATTGT
Source organism: uncultured Alistipes sp. (assembly GCA_949296295.1). Lineage (GTDB taxonomy): Bacteria > Bacteroidota > Bacteroidia > Bacteroidales > Rikenellaceae > CASDZK01. The sequence goes on from CASFOM010000044.1 coordinate 23,882, forward strand.
TTCGGTAAAAATAAAGAAGATAAAAAATAAAAAATTAAAAGAGTTATGCTATCCAGAATTGAAGAACTTTTAAAAAAAGTCGAACAGTTTAAGCCTGCTAATTTCGGAGAAATAGAAGAGTTCCGAATTAAAATCTTGGGGAAAAAAGGGGAATTAACCGAATTGTTCGAAGAGTTCAAGAAAGTATCTCCTGAAATGAAACGGGAATTGGGGCAAAAGATAAATCGATTGAAAAATTTGGTATTGGAACGTATTACCACCTGGAAAAATGAGCTGGAAGAGGTGGAAAATGCTGTCGCAGGAGATTGGGATGCTACTCGCCCTGCTACGGCTCAAAACATAGGTTCCCGGCACCCTATTTCATTGGTTCGGAATGAAATTTTGTCTATTTTCTCCCGATTAGGATTTACTACGGCGGAGGGTCCGGAAATTGAAGATGACTGGCATGTATTTTCTGCTTTGAATTTCCCTCCTGAACATCCCGCTCGCGATATGCAGGACACGTTCTTTATTGAAAAGAACCCTGATATTTTATTGCGTACTCATACCAGCTCCATACAGGTCCGGGTGATGCAGCATCAGAAACCTCCTATTCGTGTCGTTTGTCCCGGAAGGGTTTTCCGTAATGAGGCTATTTCGTATCGGGCCCATTGTATCTTTCATCAGGTTGAGGGGTTGTATGTGGCGGAAAATGTCTCTTTTGCCGATTTAAAACAGACGATATTGTATTTTGCCAAAGAGATGTTTGGAGAGGATGCCCAGATTCGTATGAGACCTTCTTATTTTCCATTTACCGAGCCTTCCGCTGAAGTGGATGTCTCTTGTAATTTATGCGGGGGAAAAGGATGTAATGTTTGTAAATATACTGGATGGCTTGAAATTATGGGATGTGGTATGGTAGATCCCAACGTATTGGAGGCTTGCGGTATTGACAGTCGGAAATACAGCGGTTTTGCCTTTGGTATGGGAGTAGAACGGATTTCCATGTTAAAGTATGGAGTGAAAGATCTTCGTCTTTATTTTGAAAATGATATACGCTTTTTACAGCAGTTTGAGTCGGTTATTTGATTTACAAAAGAAAAATGACTGAGAAAAAAGAAGTGTCGTTTGGGCTTGGGATTCCGAGGCTGAAACGACACTTTTTGGCATTGATTGAAAAAAGGTAAATTTGAAAACAAAAATTTTATATCTATGGCTTCTCCTGTCGGTGGCTTTCCCCGGATTGGTTTCGGGGCAGGATATTGATGCCTTGAAGGAAGAAATAAGACAAGCGGAGGCTGCTATTCGAAAGAATGAGGAGTTGTTGGCAGGGAACAAGAATCGACAGAAGGATCGGGCAAGTGAATTGACTCTGCTTCGTTCCAATATTCAGAATCGAAAACTGATTATTGAGAAGTTGGATAAAAAGATTGTGTTAATCAAACGGAATATTGCCAACAACAATGCAAATATCGATAAACTTGATGAGTCATTGGCCCGATCACAGGAGGAGTATGCTCATGCTGTTCGGGAAGCTTATTTGCTCTTTCGACAGAGTTCTGTTTTTTCCTTTATCTTTTCGGCGAAAGATTTTCATGATATGGTTCGCCGTATTTTTTATTTAAAAAGATTTGCTTCTGTGCGTCAGGTAAAAGCTGACGAGTTAAAAACAACTGCTGACGGAATGAAAAAGGAGGTCGTACGGTTAAAGCAGGAACAGCAGGAGTTGGATGCAGCGATGCAGGATAAAAATCGTGAATTGGAAAAGTTAGCGGTGGAAGAGAAACAGCAGAAGAAATTAATTGCTGATTTGAAAAAAGAAGAAGGGGAATTATATGCAGAGATTAAGAAGCAAGAAGAGGTAGTAGCGGGATTGAATCGAAAAATCGAACAGATTTTGGCGGAAGAAGCGCGAAAAAATGCCGAGAAAAAACTGTCAAAGGCAGAAGAGGAAGAGATGGTCCGTTTGTCTGGAAATTTTGTCCAGAATAAGGGAAAATTACCTTATCCTGTGTCGGGGGTGATTACGGATCGTTTTGGGGTACATGCCCATCCGTTGCAGCCCAATTTAAAAGTGGATAATAAGGGAATAAAATTGACCGTAAATCGGGACTCCAAAGTATCTGCCGTTTTTGAAGGGGAAGTAGCCAAAGTATTTTTCTATGCAGGTTTAGGGAATAGTGTCATGATTCGTCATGGAGACTATTATACGGTTTATACTAATCTGAATGAAGTGAACGTGCAGGTAGGTCAGAAGGTGGCTACTCAACAGACTATTGGACGAATTTTATGTCCTGACGGAGCTTCTGCCGCTTTGCATTTTGGAGTATGGTATAAATCCACACCTCAGAATCCTGAAAACTGGTTGCGGAAAAAATAGTCCGATACTTGGTTTTGGACGATAAAGGAAAAAGACTCGGATAAAGGGAAGGGGAATATGAACGGGGGTAAGCTCCATTCCTCAAAAGGGATGGAGAAAAGTATTTTTAGAAAAAAAGATGTTTTTTAATAAGATTGCTTATGGCTGTTACTTATGGAGAGGCAGGAACGGTGTTTCGTTATCCTCAGAAACGTAAAACGAACCGTTGGATTCGTGAAACGATTTTGGAGGAAGGACAGTTGCCGGGAGATATTTCTGTCGTGTTTTGTTCTGATGCTTATTTGCTGGAAATGAATCGTACTTATTTACAGCATGATTATTTTACGGATATTATTACTTTTGATTATTGTGAAGAGGAGCGGGCGGGCCGTCGTATATCGGGGGATTTGTTTATTAGTATTGATACGGTTCGTTCCAATGCAGAAGGGTTGGGGGTGAGCTTTGAGAATGAATTGCACCGGGTAATTATACACGGAGTGTTGCATTTGTTGGGATATAAAGATAAAAGTCCTGAAAATCAAATTATTATGAGGAGTAAAGAGGATTATTATTTAGTTCGCTGGACTTCAATGGAATCATGTTAATAGGATATTATGTTATTACATTATGATATTATTGTCGTAGGAGCTGGTCATGCAGGGTGTGAGGCAGCGGCAGCGGCAGCGGCTTTAGGTTCAACGACGTTGTTAATCACGATGGATATGACAAAATTTGCTCATATGTCGTGTAATCCTGCGGTAGGTGGTGTCGCTAAAGGTCAGATTGTCAGGGAGATTGATGCTCTTGGAGGACGAATGGGAATCATTACGGACAAGAGTACGATACAATTTCGTATGTTAAATCGTTCTAAGGGGCCGGCCATGTGGAGTCCTCGGGCGCAATGTGATAAGGCTCGATTTTCTGCTTTGTGGAGACGGGAACTTGAGCAGCAGGAAAATTTATATATTTGGCAAGATCAGGTGGTTCGTTTGGATTTTGACGGAGATCGGGTTTGTGGAGTAGAAACTGTATTGGGGGTTCATTTTTCTGCAGAGGCGGTTATTTTGACTAACGGGACTTTTCTGAATGGCTTGATGCATGTAGGGCGTTCTCAAATGCAGGGAGGCCGTTCGGGGGATATGGCTTCAATAGGGCTCAGTGATCAGTTACGGGCATTGGGATTTGAAGTTGGTCGGATGAAAACGGGAACACCGGCTCGTTTGGATGCGCGGACCATTCGATTTGACCTTTTAACGCCTCAATATGGGGATGAGGAGCCTGCTAAATTTTCTTATTTATCCGAAATAGAACCGGTTAAGAAACAGTTGCCCTGTTATATAGCCTATACCTCTTTGGCGGTTCATGATACCTTACGGAAAGGGTTTGCGGATTCTCCGTTGTTTAATGGAACCATTCGGGGAATTGGTCCGCGGTATTGTCCCAGTATTGAGGATAAATTACGGACTTTTGCTGATAAAAACGAGCATCAGTTGTTTTTGGAACCGGAAGGTTTGGAAACAACGGAATATTATTTGAATGGTTTTTCTTCTTCTTTGCCTTGGCAGATACAGTTTGAGGCGTTAAAGAAAATCAAGGGGTTGGAGCAGGTTCATTTGTTCCGTTCCGGTTATGCGATTGAATATGATTATTTCCCTCCGGTTCAATTATTTCATACGATGGAGACAAAACGGGTACGGAGACTTTATTTTGCCGGGCAGATTAACGGTACGACAGGATATGAGGAGGCTGCTGCTCAGGGATTGATGGCTGGTATTAATGCGCATTGCAGTATCGTAGGGAAGGAAGAGTTTGTATTGCGTCGGGACGAGGCATATATTGGGGTTTTAATCGATGATTTGGTGACCAAAGGAGTGGATGAGCCTTATCGAATGTTTACAAGTCGGGCGGAATATCGGATTTTGTTACGTCAGGATAATGCAGATTTACGTTTAACGGAAAAGTCTTATCGTTTGGGGTTGGCCGGAGAAAATCGGTATCGAGCTGTATGTAAGAAACAGGAACAGATGGCTCAACTAACAGACTTTGTCAAAAAGTATTCTCTTTTGCCGGAAGAAGTGAATCCTTATTTGGAAGAAATCGGTTCTTCTCCATTGACACAAAAGCGTAAATTGCAGGAAATATTGGCTCGGAATGAAATTTCGTTGCGAAAATTAGTCCCTCAGATAACAGCATTGGCTCATTTTGTTAAGGAATATGAAATTACGGATGAGGTGATTGATCATATTGAAATGCAAAGTAAATATGGGGGATACATAGAACGGGAACGTCTCGCGGCAGAGAAATTGAATCGTTTGGAGAATATTCGGATTCGGGATGATTTTGACTTTAATTCATTGCATTCCATTACCATTGAGGCACGTCAAAAATTGAGTCGGGTTCGTCCGAAAACAATCGGTCAGGCAGCCCGGATTCCGGGGGTTTCTCCTGCCGATATTAATGTATTGTTGATTTATTTTGGTCGGTAATCTAATCTTGTTCCACGTGGAACGTGTTGGTCGATTGTTCCACGTGGAACGTGAAAAATGAATATGAAACTAACTGAATTTATTGTTGCTGCTATCCTGTTGGCCCTGACTCCAGGACCCGATATCCTCTTGGTTCTTACCACCAGCGTATTGAATGGATTTAAAAAAGGAGCCCAATTGGCCCTCGGTCTAACTACCGGAGTGCTGTTTCATACCTGTATCGTAACCTTGGGCGTCGCAGCTTTAGTCGTCGCAAATCCCCTGCTCTTTAATGCAATCAAATATGCCGGTGTCGCATATCTGCTTTATATTGGAATCTCCGGAGTGTGGAAAGTAGAACAAAATAAAAAGAGAAAAAAAATTCAAGAACAGAAAGCACAACAAAATCAATCTGAAAATTTAGAATCATCAGAAAATAACCCTAATCGAAAATTATATGTACGAGGTATCTTGATGAATGTCCTGAACCCTAAGGTCGCTCTCTTTTTCCTCGCCCTATTCCCCCAGTTTCTTAATCCTGATTCTAACGTCTCCTTGAATAGTCTTATCTTGGGCGGAGTGTTCGCCGTCATTACTCTTTCCGTTTTTACCGGCGTCGCTGCCTTATCTGGATATTTAGGACAAAAGGTAAATTTTATTCAGGGTAATACCCGAAGAATTGCCTGGATTCAATTGGGAATCTATTTATTTATCATCGCTTGGCTACTTCTTGTCTGAAAATAAAAATAAGTCTTGATTTATAACTAAAAAGGGATGTGTATTACACATCCCTTTTTAGTTATAAATGATTGTTTTTTAATGGATTAACTAATATTAATTAAAGTAGGTGGTTAATTAATGTTTTGATGGCGATGGCAATTAAAACAATTCCTCCGAAAACAGAGGATTTTTTACCTATTTTTTCTCCTGCAAAGTGTCCGGCCTGAAATCCTACTGCTGTTAATATAAAAGCTGTCGCTCCAATGAGTAAAGAGGCTATTAACATATTAAACCCTTGCGTTTGATCCGGAAAAATATTTATATTCGTCATGGCACATGAAAAACCTGCTATGATGGCATCTATACTCAGAATAAAACCAAATAATATCGATCCTGATAAGGAAAGATAACGATTCGGAGGAGGACAACTTCCTTCCGGTTCTGAATGACACCCCTCTGCAATCATTTTCCCTCCAATATAAGAAAGAAGTAAAAATACAATCCAATGATCATAATCTGCAATCATTCGGTGTATCGATGCTCCTGCCAGCCATCCGATTAAAGGCATTATAATGTGAAATAAGGCAATGATACTAATGTAACGGTATTTGTAAAAACTGGTGTAGTATCCTTGGCAAAGAGAAATGGATAAAGCAACTGCAAATGTATCGAGACTTAATGCTATCGCTAATAAAATAATGGCAAATAATCCCATGAAATTATTTCGTTTATAAAAAATATTGTTTTTATCCTTTTATCTTCTTGTTTAAAGTTATTGAGAAACAGTCGCTTGTAATTATTTTCCAGTTTTAAGGCACTGAATCTATTGAAGAAGATGAAAACTCAGGATGACAAAAGTAAAAATATTTGGTGCTGTTTCCAAAATTAACAACACCTCGTTTTTTTTATTAATAAATTTCAATACTTTTACTACATGAAACGGGAAACCGTTTTTATTCTTATTGTTGAGTATCCGAAACGGGATTTAAAGGAATGGAGGTGTTTTTAGAAAAATGCCGGGTTGTTTGACTAAAAAATTGAATATTATCGAAATTTACCCAGAAGTAAACGAAAGTTTATGGTAAATCTTTGAAATTTGTAGAAAAACAGCTTTAAGTGAATGATTGATATAAAAATGAAAAAGTTTCGAAAATTGGTGGCCGTAGAAAATACCTTGATGAATGAAACGGCCATAAGGCAGTTGTCTCAATATGCCCAAATGGTGCAAATATATGATGAACGTCCTGAAAATGAGGAGGAAATCATTAATAGAATAGGTGATGCCGATGCCGTATTGATCTCTTTTAAAACACCTATTACTAAAGCCATATTCGAGGCTTGTCCTTCCATACGTTATGTGGGAATGTGTTGTACTTTGTATGATGAAAAATCATGCAATGTAGACATAATGGAGGCTCGACGAAAGGGAATTACCGTAATGGGAATAAAGGATTACGGAGATGAAGGGGTTGTTGAATATGCCATCAGCGAATTGGTCCGGTTTCTTCATGGCTTCGGTAATCGTCAGTGGAAACCTGAAAAATATGAATTAACCCGTCGAAAAATGGGAATTATCGGACTGGGACGTACCGGTCGAATGCTTGCTGACGCATTTCAATTTTTAGGAGCGGAAATTTCTTATTATAGCCGTACTCGTAAACCTGAGGCGGAACAAGCAGGGATTGTTTATCGCCCTTTACATGATCTTTTACGTTATTCTGAAATTGTTTTTACTTGTTTGCCCAGAAATACCTTTTTGTTGAAACAAGAGGAATTTACACTGTTGGGAAATGATAAGATATTGATGAACACTTCTATCGGCCCTACTTTTGATATGGACGCATTGAAATTATGGTTGAAACAGAATAAAAACAGCTTTTATTTTTGTGATGAGACCGGAATGGGAACAGGGTTCAATGAACTTTCATCGTATGATAATGTAATATATACGCCTGTAACTGCAGGAAAATCTGTTGAGAGTGTAGAACGACTGTCTCAAAAGGTTTTGGCGAATATTGACTCTTTTTTAACTCAAACAGTATAACCGAGGAAAGATACGCTTCCAATCATAAAATTGGCCCTGATTTCGGCGTAATGTATTGAATTTGGTGATATATATGATTATGAGTGTGTAGTATGTTATCCTTATACGTATGATTGATAAATGATGAAATTAAGGCTGCAACGAGAAAAGAAAGATGATATGGAATTCAATATGCATGGGAAAACAGTTAATAATTCAATGATTTCCATGTTTGCTGTAAACAATAATTTGTTGAGATACCCATAAAAAAATATGGGTAAAAAGTTTTTTTATCTTAATCGTTTTTTTGTCTGTAATAGAAACAGAAAACAGGATGATTTTATTTCTCTCATTTCGACCAATATTATCCTATATAAATTCTTATATATTAAAAAATTATATTTCTAAAAAAAACAGAGCATACTAAATGATTATCTTAGTACGCTCTGTTTTAATTGTATAATTTCCTTAACGGAATATTCTATTTTCCAATTTGATTATTCAACATCCTCAATAATAACCCGGAAACCTACATTGTTCGGCTTTTG
>CASFOM010000045.1 GCA_949296295.1 uncultured Alistipes sp.
ACAAATATAAATAACAAAAGAATCAATAGCAGCCAAATCCCGTTCCATCCCCGAAGACACTTCCAACACTGCCGAAGTAAAATAGGGACATTGCTGCATCGTAACCGCTTCATCTCGACGGGGCTGGACCGTAATATTATAGTTGGGATGAGAGACAAAATCAATAGCATCCAATGCCAACTCCGTATGTAACTCCCGTGAATGACCTTGAGCGTCTTTCCTATCCCAATCATATACCCGATAAGTAATATCGGAAGTCTGTTGTATCTCTGCTATCAAATTACCCTTACCTATTGCATGAATCGTCCCTGCCGGGATAAAATAAGCATCGCCGGGATGAACCTCTACGGCTCCCAACAAATCAGACAACCGACCTGAAGCCAAATGGTCAAGATAATCCTCCCGACTAACCTCGCGATTAAATCCGACATAAAGCTGAGCCCCTTTCTCACAATCGATAACATACCACATCTCGGTCTTCCCATACGCATTATGACGACGGGCAGCCAACTCATCATCCGGATGAACCTGAATAGAAAGAACATCCGAAGCATCTATCAGTTTTATCAGCAAGGGAAATTCCTCTCCGAAACGCTCAAAAACTTTTTCCCCGACCAGATCGCCCATATAGACTTCCACCAACTCCTGTAAGGAATTACCGGCTAAACGACCGTTGGAAACAACGGAGACATCCCCTTCTACTCCGGAAATTTCCCAACTTTCGCCAATTAACTTATTTTTCGGTAATTTCTTACCAAAACAATCTTCCATTTTTCTACCCCCCCAAATACGTTCCTTGAACAGGGGTTTAAATTTCATTGGATACAACATACCTTTTTATAAATAACTATTGAACAGTCGGGGCCAAAACATGCCGCAACACGCTTTGGCCCCCAACGGCATTTATGAAATTAATCCTCTCTGAAAAAACAATCTCACTGAGGATTTTCTCTTTTTATTTTAATACGCAGCATACAAGAAACAGTCCTATACACCTTCATACGTTACTCTATTCTTCTATCTTTCTGTTCTCCTTAAATCAAATCAATAAAAGAAGAATCGTCAGAAACAGGTTTATAATTCATCATCATCATCCTTCAGAGATATGCGAGAAATTTTCTTATCCCCTTTCTCCGGACGATTCGACATGGATACTTTACGACGTCGATAAGCGGGTGCGTCTTCCAACTCATCTATGGACAAATCCCGGAAATTAACCCGTTCCCGTTCCTTCGGCTTCGGAGCTATCGGTTGTTGCTGTAAGAACTCATCCGAAAAAAGAACCCCCATGCGTTCCGTATATAACCGATCATCCGACGCATCCCGAGTATGCATCGTATCATCTGATACAGACTCTTCGGATACAGACGTTTCTGCCGGCTCATCGTCCAACGTCATGCGTTCATACTCCTGAACGGACGGAGAGGGGGAAGGAACTCCTGCCGATGAGCTCTTCGGAGAAACAGGTTCTGCCTCTCCCTTTACGACAATGGTCATCCCATCCTCATCTTCTATCACTTCCGGAGCGGACGTTTCACTCTTCTCTTCCGCATCAAAAGCTACCCGAACCAAATGAACCGGGTCTGACTTAGGCTCTACTATCTGGTCCCGATAACGGTTTAAACGATCCAACACGGGATTGACTTCCTCTTCCGACTTCCCTTCCATTTTCGGCTCATTCGAAGAAACCGGGGTAAATACCGGAGCTTTCTTTGGTGTAGTCAAGGGCAACATGTCTTCCGGCATATCGCCTCCCGTATCAAAACCCGTAGCCACAATAGTAACGCTCGTCTCATTCGGTTCCAGGGAATCATTATACCCTGCCCCCCAAATAATAGAGGCCTCGCTACCTGCCGCAGCCTGTATATGCCCCAAGATTGCGTGCAGCTCACTCATCTTCGGTTCGTTCTCACTCCACGAAATATTCACTAAGATATTCTTCGCGCCTAAAATATCGCTCTTGTTCAACAACGACGTATTCAACGCTGCTTCGGCCAACTCTATCGCTATATTCTCCACACTCGAATCAACAATGGCATACCCCATCAACGCTATGCCGCTGTTACTCATCGTAGTCTTAACATCCGCAAAATCAACGTTGATAAACGAATCTCGTGTAATAATTTCGGCAATCCCCTTCGCTGCCGTTGCTAAGATATCATCTGCTCGGCCAAAGGCTTTCGATATAGGCAACTCGCCATATTTCAAATTGACATTCTCATTATCTATTATCAGCAACGAATCCACATTCTTACGTATCTCTTCAATACCTTCCGTCGCCTGACGTAACCGAATCTCGCCTTCCGCACGAAAAGGAATCGTCACAATAGCTACCGTCAGGATACCTTCTTCCTTGGCAACCTGGGCGATAATAGGCGCTGCTCCCGTACCTGTTCCGCCCCCCATACCGGCCGTAACAAAAACCATATCGGCTCCCGAAGAACGTAAGGTTGAACGGATATCCTCTATGCTTTCCAACGCTGCATCGCGGCCCCGCTCCGGCTTATTCCCCGCGCCCAATCCCCGCGTCAGGTCTTTTCCCAACTGCATCTTCAAGGGAACAGGATTCTTTAACAGGGCCTGAGCATCGGTATTGCACACCATAAACATCACGTTATAAATGCCCTGATCGTGCATATATTTTACGGCATTTCCTCCGCCTCCCCCTACTCCGATAACCATAATCTTCGGTGGCGCAGGAATATCCGATACATTAACGCAGTCTATTATTTCTTCCATCGTATTCTCTTTTTTACAGGGCCTTCGAAAAGCATTCCCCCTAAAAGACGGAACAGATACCTGAAAAACCCTCTATTACTATATGTTCGCTAAATATTGTTATCCTCTAACTCTTCGTTGTCAATGGCTCCTTTAATCCCGTCAAAAACAGACTTAATCCACGACTTCTTGCGGGGGGCTACCGGACCATCCGGTTCTCCCGGATTTTCTGTCACCTGCTTCTTTATTTCATCATAATCTTCTTCCGAAACAATGTTCCGAGGACCATAACCGCCATGACCCGAAGGACGGGGAGGCTCAAACCGCGGCTGACCGCCACGAACATAATCGGTCCCCTCGTACGGTACCGCACGACTCTTTCGCATTACTATCGTTCGGGTAGGACGTCCTATATCTATCCCTTTCAGCAAAAGGCCCAAAGCGGTAGAGTAAACAGGACTGTTCACCTTATCCAACGTATCTGACGTGACATATAGCGACGGAACAGCTACGCGTACATCACAGTTCAATTCCCGACGGAACAACTTGTCCACATCCTTCAACAAGGCTCCCCCGCCCGTCAAGACAATACCACTCGCCAATCGTCCCTTATACCCCGTACGTTCCAGAATCTCATCCACACGTTCGATAATATCCAACATTCGCGCCTCTATAATCTTCGCCAAAATTTTTTGTGGAATTTCTTTCGACGGGGTATTATTCCCATGAGGAAGCGTAATAATCTTGTTCGACGGAACATCGTCGCTTATGGCACTTCCGAATTTTACCTTTAACTTCTCTACCTGACGTTCCAATACACCACACGACTTGATATCCTTATTAATCGCTTCTCCCCCTATCGGAATAACTCCCAAATAACGGATTTTCTTGTCATGGTAGATGCAAATGTCGCAGGTACCGCCTCCTATGTCTATCACGGCAACGCCCAACTCCTTCTCATCATCCACCAAAACAGCTTCCGCTGCAGCCAATGAATTCAGGATAATCTGCGTAACCGAGACATCTACACGCTTGATACACTTCCCTATCAAATCCAAATTCTTCTTGTCGCCCGTAATGATGTTGAAGATTCCCTCCAATTTACGGCCTATCATCCCTACCGGATTATCATTCGTATCCGTATCCGAATCCAACAAATAACTCTGCGGAAGAATATGAATAATCGCTTCCCCGGCAGGTACCTGAATATTACGCATACTGTCACTCAACCGAGCTACATCCTCTTCCCTTACTTCCCCCTCACTGTCCGACACAAAAACATATCCGTCATGTTGCTGACATTTGATATACTGACCGGACAAACCAATATAGGCCTCACATACCTTGATTCCAGCCTCTTTCGTTATCGTATCCAAGGAATTTTGCAACGCATACGCGATTTGCTCGATGTTCTTGATATCCCCGCGAGCAATCCCTGTCGCCGGACAACACGACGCGGCTACCACTTCCACTTTCCCGTCTTCTGCCTTACGGCCGACCAAAGTGGCTACCTTCGTCGTTCCCATATCTATCGCTACTACATAGTTTTCGTCTCTTTCCATGCTCATTCTTTTCCCTTTATTTATTTCGTGCAGACTATCAGGTCTTTGTATTTCACATTTATTATCCGATACTTGTCAGCGCCAACTTGACGCAACTCACGACGATAAAAAACTTCCAACTTATCGATACTCTCCTTAAAATCACTTAGTTGCTCCCAATCACACAATATAATCAACGAACATCCCGCACGCGGTATCAACTCGATTTCCTGTCGTGAATTGACATTGATTTGGGTAATTTGGTTATTCCAAAAACTATTCCTTTCCACCCAATTTACAAAATTAACCAAATTATCTAAATTTACCTCATTTACGCTATTTTTTTTATCTTTTTTTATCTCCCCGGTCAATAACCCAAAAAACAATGAATCACAGGTAATTGGAATAACATCCGCCGTATAACGACCCGACAACGGCATCACTATGCTCCGATCATTCACATAAACACTCCCACATCCCGGAGCAAAAAGACGAAATAACGGACGACTCTGACTTACATACAAATGCAACTTCCCGTTCAAGTCCTTGAACACCTCTACACTGTCTATATAGGGACGGGATGAAATATAGGACTCCAAAGCCCCTACCGATACATCCCCATAACCCAACGAACCCCCGCAGACCGAATCCACAAAGGACCGGACATCGGAGGCCGTCACAAACTCATGGCGGGTATCCCCGCCTACCGTAATATCAAAATCCCGCAAAATCGTCGATTCACTTCGAAGCCATCCAAAAACGCCTCCCAAAACCAACAAGAGCAGAATAACCCCTATCAACAGAACATCCGTCCGCTTACTCGTCCCTTCCATCTCAAGAACCCTCCTCCATCAACAAACGAATCCGATCACAGAAAGTATCTATATCCCCCGCACCAAACGTGATTAATACATCCAAATCTCGCCCTCGCAAAGAATCCAACAACCCTTCCTTCGTAACCACCGCTTTATCCGACAATGAAATCTGGCGACAAATCAACTCACTGTCCACGCCCGGTAGTGGCGCCTCCCGGGCCGGATAAATGGGCAACAACAAGACCGAATCGGCCAAAGACAAACTACGGGCAAAAGACGGTGCAAAATCACGTGTCCGGCTATAAAGATGCGGTTGAAAAACTACCGTTATACGACGACCGGGGAAAAGAGCCCGAACGGAACGAAGCGTCGCTGAAAGTTCCTCCGGATGATGGGCATAATCGTCTATATAAACCCGACGAGGTGTATTCACATAAACATCCATCCGACGACGAACACCGCGAAAAGAAGAAACCGCTGCCCGCAACGACGATTCATCAAAACCCGCTGCCCAAATCATCGCAATAGCTCCCAAACAGTTCTCCACATGAACCAAACCCGGAATACCCAACTCCAAACCCGACAGGATACGGTCCGGACAAACAACGTCAAAACGATAGGTCCCCCGTTCCGTCAAACACAAATTACGGGCATGGAAATCAGCTGTGCGGTCCTCCAACCCATAACGATAGACCTTACGCCCCGATGGAAGAGGCAAATCAATGCCACTGTGGCAAATGATAACTCCTCCGGGAACCGTCTGTGAAACAAATTGCGCAAATGCCTCCCGTACATGCTCCAGACTCCCGTAAATATCCAAATGATCCGCATCTATGGCGGTCACCAACGCCTGATCCGGATGCAACGTCAGAAAAGAACGGTCAAACTCATCCGCCTCAACCGCCAAACGATTCCCTTTCCCTAACACCAAATTGCTTCCAAAATTCTTCGAAATACCGCCCAAAAAGGCACTCCCTCCCCCTACCGAACCATCCGGCTCCAACGACGCACACGCATTAAACCACGCCAACATCGTGGTAGTCGTCGTCTTGCCATGAGTTCCCGACACCGCCATCACATATTTCCCCGAAGAAAGCAATCCCAACATTTGGGAACGTTTCACCACTTCAAACCCTCGGCTACGAAAATAATTCAACTCCCGATGATCCGAAGGAACAGCGGGAGTATAAACGACAACCGTTGTTGTTGAATCATCAAATCCCGACGGTATCTCCTCCGGAGCATCCGTATAATGAACGGAAATACCTTCTGACTCCAACGACTGCGTGAGCGGGGTAACGGTACGGTCGTAACCGGCCACCATCTTCCCCGCATGACGGAAATAACGGGCCAAGGCACTCATGCCTATTCCCCCGATTCCTATAAAATAGATATGTGTAAACTGCTTCATGCCTTCTATGTAACCCGGAAACCTTCGCTCCGGAAAAATTTTTTACTGTTCTTTTCGTTCTGCCGCCCGCAATAAAATACCCGCCATGCGGTCTGCCGCATCCGGCTGGGAAAACAGGCGAATCTGGCGTGACATACGCTCCAGACGCTCCCCGTCAAACAACAGACTTTCCGCAACAGGAAGCATCTTCATTTCCGCCTCCGCATCCGAGAGCATCACAGCTGCTCCCCCGGAAACCAATGCCGACGCATTCTTCGTCTGATGATCATCCGTAACATTTGAAGAGGGGATAAAAAGAGCCGGAACTCCCGATAAGGACAGTTCCGTAACCGCCGACGCTCCCGCCCGGGAAACAGCCAAATCGGCTGCTGAATAGGCATAGTCCATCCGCTCGATAAAAGGAGCGCACCAAACATTGGGAGCATCTCCCAAACGGGACAGGAAAGCCCGCATCTCTTCATAATAATAACTTCCCGTTTGCCATATCAAATCAATCTCTCCTCGGGAAATCAACCGGGAAAGACCTTGCTGAACACTACGATTGACCACGCGGGCACCCAAGGAACCTCCCGTAACCAACAATACCGGACGGGAACCGTCAAAACCAAAGTAGGATAGCGCCTCAGGACTTTTACGAGGCAACCGTCCAAAAACACCCCGTACCGGATTACCCGTTTTTACAATCCGATCCGCCGGAAAAAAACGCTCCATACCTTCGTAGGAAACACAAGCGGCACAAATACGACGCGACAACAGACGGTTAGCCATGCCCGCAAAGGAATTCCCTTCCCAAACCACTGTGGGAAGATGCATCCGCTGCGCTTGCCAAAGCAAAGGCAGAGAGGCATAACCTCCGAAACCCGCCACTACATCCGGACGAAACTCTTTCAATATACGACGAGACCGGTTCAAACTACGCAATATCTTGCCCGGAACCTGTAAATTACGTAAGGTCAAACGTCGCTGCAATCCTACTATGGGCAAACCCTCTATACGATAGCCCAACGACGGAACTTTCGTCATCTCCATCTTACCCTCTGCGCCTACAAACAATACCGACACCTGCTCACGCCCCAAACGACGCTCCAGGGCCTCCACTACGGCTACGGCAGGATAAATATGACCGCCCGTTCCTCCTCCGCTAACGATAATTCTTATCTGTTTCATTCCATATAACTCCCGGATAACCTGCATTTTCCCGAACACGACGCTCATCGGCAACCACCTGTTCCCACTCCTCGGTAATGACGCGACGCTGTTCCTCCAATTTCTCCATCTTTTCCATATAATTGATTTGGCGGCTTACCCCTAAAATCATGCCCAAGGAGACACAGGTAAATATCAAAGAGGAACCGCCCAACGATATAATCGGAAGGGTTTGCCCCGTAACCGGCGTGGCATCTACGGAGACGCACATGTGCAGCAACGCCTGTAACGTAATCATTAAACTAAGCCCCAAAACCATAATACTCGGAAAGGCCGTCTTACACTTCCGGAAAATAACCATCCCCCGATAGAAAATCCACAAATAACAGCCCAAGATAAAGACCGCGCCCAAGAAACCGTACTCCTCTATGATAAATGCGTAGGCATAATCGGAATACGGATGGGGCAAATTGGACCGTTGCGTACTCTGACCGGGACCTTTCCCCATCAACCACCCCGAAGCAACCGCTATCTTCGCCTGATGTGCCTGAAACTCTGAATCACTAATCTCCTGACGCTTCCCCGTCGGGGATTCCTCCACTGACTCTATGCCTATAAAAGTCTCTACCCGGCTAATCCAAGTATCTACACGACCTACGCCAAACAATTTCAAAATCCCTACTAGAAGGACAAAAAGAACCAGCGCCAACAGTATCAAACGACCTATCTCCCGCCAGCGAACACGTCCCAATATCAGGACTATGATGCAGGCCAATCCCATGATAATAGCCGTAGAAAGGTTCGAAATAACCACCAATACGCAGGAAAGAACAATGGGACCGATAAGGGGTATCGTTGTCTGATGAAGAATATGGGAATTACGCTCCGGATATTTCTTCCACGCCGCATACGAAAACGAGGGCAGGATAGGAATACGGTCTATGATTTTCTGACAACTCGCCAACTGCATCGCCAAACGAACCGTCAACGCTATCTTCAAGACATCCGACGGCTGAAACGTAAATGCCGTATAGGGTACACGTAGCCAGCGGGCTGCTTCATTATAACTCTCTCCAGTGAAAAAAGTCAGAAGCATCAACACAATAGAAACCTGAAAAATACGCTTCGCATGACGGAAATAGAATCCGTAATTGACGTGATGAACCGCAAAGATAATCCCCAAACCCAACAACACGAACTTAATCTGACGGGCCAAATAATAACTCGTATCCCCATCCAACTTACGGTACGCCATGGATGCCGTAGAGGAATAAACCACCAGTATAGAGGTAAGACACAAGATTAAAATAACCATCCACAACGACCTGTCGCCGCCGATAAACTCACGCTTGACACTAATCGATTTCGTGGGCATAACGATTATTCCTCTATTTGTTGAACCTCTGCCTTAAACATCCGGCCTCGCTCTTCATAGTTCTGGAACAAATCAAAGCTGGCACACGCCGGTGACAACAATACAGCATCCCCACGCTTAGCCACCATAGCCGCCTTGGAGACCGCTTCCGTCATGGAATCCGTCGAATATATAAAGGGGATTACTCCCGTAAATGACTCTACTAACTTCGTATTATCAACCCCCATGCAAATCAATACCTTCACCTTCTTCCTTGCCATCTCGTACAAGCGACTGTAATCATTCCCCTTGTCCTGACCTCCTGCAATCCATATCGTCGGAACCGTCATACTCTCCAACGCATACCATACGGAATCCACATTCGTCGCCTTTGAGTCATTGATGTACTCTACTCCCCGCTTAACGGCAACCTTCTCCAAACGATGTTCCACGCCGGAAAACTCTTCCAACACATCCGAAATAACACTCCCATCCACTCCCGCTACCCGGGCGGCCAAAGAGGCTGCCATGGCGTTGTAGATATTATGAATCCCCTGTATCTTCAACCGTCGTACATCAAACAGAAACTCGGTATCCATAAAATCGATATCGATACTGCCGTTGTCATTGATATACGCCCCTTCCAACAACTTGTCCTGAACCGTAAAGGGCATACAACGCATCTGGAACAGACCGATGTGTTTTTTCATGTAGTCCGATATTACGGAATCATCTCCTGAATAGATAAACGTATCATTCTTCGTCTGATTCCGTATGATACGGAATTTACTGTCTATATAATTCTCAAATTTATAATCATAACGATCCAGATGGTCCGGCGTAATATTCATCAATACGGCAATATCCGCACGAAAATCAAACATCCCGTCCAACTGAAAACTGCTCAACTCCAAGACATACCAATCGTACTTGCCCGTAGCTACCTGATACGCAAAACTCTTACCGATGTTCCCTCCTAAACCAACCTTGTAGCCTGCAGCCTTCAACAATTCATAAATCAATGTCGTCGTGGTCGTCTTGCCGTTGCTCCCCGTAATACAAATGGTCTTGGCCGTAGTGTAACGGCCCGCAAACTCTATCTCCGAAATAATGGGAATACCCGCTTTACGTACCGCTTTGACCACGTCTGACGTATCCGGAATACCCGGAGACTTTATCACCTCATCCGCCGTCAAAATCTTTTCTATCGTGTGACCCCCTTCCTCATACTCGATACCTCGTACAATAAAGTCCGCCTTGTAATCATCCTTAATGGTCCCGCGATCCGATACAAAAACATCAAATCCCTTGCTTTTGGCCAAAACGGCACTCCCAAAACCGCTTTCTGCTGCGCCCAATATAACTATACGCTCCATGTCTCTGTCAAATATCTGTTCTCTTTTTATTTCCTTCGTTTCCTATTTATTATCGTATTTTCAATGTGACCAACGTTATGGCAGCCAACAAAAGTTGAACAATCCAAAAACGATTCACTATCTTGACCTCGAAATAACCTTTCTTCTGGTAATGGTGGTGCAGAGGGGCCATAAGAAACAACCGATGACCTTCTCCATATTTCCGCTTCGTGTATTTAAACCAGCCTACCTGCAACAGCACGGAAAGACTTTCTATCAAAAAGATTCCACACAACAACGGCAACAACAACTCCTTACGTATCAACAACGCCAAAACCGCTACGATACCCCCGATCGCCAGGGAACCCGTATCTCCCATAAACACCTGCGCCGGAAAACTGTTGTACCAAAGAAAACCGATTAAGGCGCCTACAAAAGCAGCGCAAAAAACCAAAAGTTCCCCACTGCCCGGAATATACATGATATTTAAATAATTGGCATAAATCACGTTCCCGGAAACATACGCCAACAGACCCAACACGACTCCGATAATCGCTGTCGTCCCTGCAGACAAACCATCCAGACCATCCGTCAAGTTCGCACCATTCGACACCGCCGTAATGACTAAAATAGCGATAATGATGTAAAAAGCCCACCCCAAACGGTCATTGCCTCCCATCAGCTGGGTATAATCCAATTCATTATCCTTCACAAACGGAATAGTAGATAACGGTTTCTTCTCCGGTGAGGATAGATACAGGACCTGAGGACGACCGCTGTCACCTATCACCGTAACCTCATCGGCCGCGCGACTGCGAACGGTATCTTCCCGTACGGTAATATCCGAATGAAGCCACATCGCCAAACCTACTATAATACCCAAGCCTACCTGACCGACTATCTTGAAACGTCCCTGCAAACCATCCTTATTCTTCCGAAACACCTTGATATAATCATCCAAAAAACCGATAAGTCCCAACCATACCGTTGAGACAAGGACTATTTGCACATATACATTCGACAAGTCACAAAACAACAAGGCAGGAATCAGTATGGCCAACAAAATGATGATGCCTCCCATAGTCGGGGTACCCCGTTTTTCCAACTGTCCTTCCAAACCTAAATTCCGAATCTCCTCTCCTATCTGTTTCCGTTGTAAAAAACGAATAATCCGAAGGCCGAAAATCATTGCAATAATTAAAGACAAAATAATGGAAAGGGCAGAACGAAAAGAAATATAATCGAACATACCCAAACCCGGAATATCTATATGTCGGGACAGATAATCTGCCAAATGATACAACATGATGATTAAACTGTTTGATGTGATAAAACTTCTGATTCAGGAATACCCAATAATGCACAGAGTTGTTCCTTGTCATCGAAATGATGACGTACGCCTGAAATCTCCTGATAAGTCTCGTGACCTTTCCCTGCCACTAAAATAATATCTCCTTCGCCCGGACACGTGCCTCCATGAGCCAGATGAACCGCCATCTTAATCGCCTGACTACGGTCCGATATCTCAATCCAACGCTCCGAGGCGTCTGAAACACCCGCTTCCATATCCCGGAGAATCTCCTCCGGCTTTTCATAACGAGGATTGTCCGAAGTCAAGATGGTAAAATCACTCTTGTCCACTGCCAGACGAGCCATCACAGGTCGTTTCGTCTTATCCCGGTTACCCCCGCATCCTACTACGGTGTATAGCTTCTGACCGGGCTTGCGTATCGCATTGATGGTATCCAACACATTCGCCAAAGCGTCCGGTGTATGCGCATAATCCACTATTGCCGTAACGCCTGACGGTGAAACCACATAATCAAACCGTCCGGATACCGAATGAAGCGTACTCAGAAGCCGCAAGACCTCCTCTTTATCCGCTCCCAATTCACAGGCTGCAGCATAAACGCCCAACAAATTATAGGCATTGAATCCCCCGATGAAACGAACCCATACCTGTACGGAATCTATCTCCAACAACATACCCCCGAAAAGAGACTCTATAATGCGGCAGCGATAATCCGCCATACGTTTCAATGCAAAGCTCCGACGACGCGCAACACTGTTCTGAACCATCACTTCCCCATTCCGGTCATCGGCATTGTACAAGGCAAACGCCGTCCGGGGCAAATGATCAAAGAATCCCTGCTTCGCCTTGATATAGGCGGCAAAAGTGCCATGATAATCCAAATGATCATGGGTAATATTGGTAAACAGTCCCCCTGCAAAAACAAGACCGGCAATACGCTGCTGCACTACACTGTGGGAACTTACTTCCATAAAACAATATTCGCAGCCCGAATCCACCATCTCCTTCAACAACAGGTTGAGTTCCACCGCATCAGGGGTAGTATGAGTGGCCGGATATGACTGATCCCCTACCCGATTGACCACCGTAGAAAGTAATCCGCAAGAATGTCCCAGAGCCCGAAACAAATCATACAGCAACGTGGCCGTAGTAGTCTTGCCGTTGGTGCCCGTAACACCCACCAATTTCAAATGACGTGAAGGATGACCATAAAACAACGATGCTGCTTCTCCTAAAAAAGCCGCCGTATCTTCTACCAAAAGGAAAGTAACCCCTTCCGTAAGTTCTTCCGGATAATGTGTACACGCCACCGATGACGCCCCCTGACGTATCGCTGAGGGGATATAATCGTGTCCGTCTGCAACCGTTCCCGGAACAGCCACAAACAAACATCCCGGAACACACTGACGGGAATCAAACACTACGGACGAAACGTCCTTATCCAAAGCGCCTTCCACACTTCGAACACCCGGTAATTTTGAATATTCTTGCAACATGATACTAACAGCGTATAAGTTGTGCAAATTTACACAATCTTTTTCAATATTGACACACAAAAAGAATCGGGGAACAAAACGATCAGGATACCCATTATTCCCCCATCCTCAGATGACTATCTCAAAAACAGTTCCGAAACAGATAAATAATTTACCTGACCAAACAAGCCATTCCGTTTCGGTCACACCTTAGCATGGATGCTGTAAAATCGTTACTTAAATCCGTTAGTGCCAGCAAAAATCAGTGTCTATCCTACAAATACCCCAAGCACCTATTTCTTTTATCAACTATTTGACTGTAATACATCAATTTAACTTTAACCCCGACTCCATTCTTCCATAAAACCGTTATTTGGAAGAGGCAATCATCAGAACCAGATTATCATCTTCCTTTAAGGTTGCTGCAATAGATTTTAATTCGGGATTATCGGACTCCTGGGATGACTGAATGAATCGATGAGCCGGCATAAATGAAACGTATTCCCCTTCCGTTGAATAAGCCACACACCAGAAGTTGGGACCATCATCCACGTCATTTATCAAACCTCCCGTTTGTGCAGGTAATAGAGTAGTTCTATTTTTCTTCTTATCAAACAGGGTAAAAGAACTTTTGTCGGAAAGTATCCGTAAGAAATGGTAACGAGGAGTACTCACCATATTCCCTATAAAAATTTCAGAACCATTCTTATTTCGAGAACTGTTTTTAACAACATATTGGTCCTTTATCGTACCGTCAAAATTCATCTCGGTCACTATTCTGCCAATCTCATCAAAGATACAGACATGATCCGGCATGAAAAAAACGGTTAAATTATAGGATCTACTATCTGGAACATGGGGATCATTACTGGGCGAAACCGTCTCCTTAACCCCTATATTTACCGGTAAAACAGAGGAATGATACCCCTCCTGATCGGACGTTTTTATCTGATAGACAGGAGAACCACTGCCTATGGTATATTGAAAATAAATCAGGTTTTTATCATTCCCTCCATATTGTACGGAATAAACAGGTTCTCCAAAAACCCGTTCCGTTAAGGGAATCTCCTCCAAAAGCGCCCCTTCCGTATTAAATAGAT
>CASFOM010000046.1 GCA_949296295.1 uncultured Alistipes sp.
AGATGAAACTCGGCAAGGATGAAAGGAGCAGCATCCCCGGAAAGTCCGATACGGAAATATCGGTAGGATTGCAGGGAGCGTCGGATACGGGCATGATCCGAAACCCGTACGGTTTCCCATATCTGTAAGTCATTGCTTCCTTCAAGCCGGAGGATGGCATTACGGGCCTTTACACGCGCAATCAAGGTATCCATTCTTTTCATCTCAAACCCATCCAACTTTAAAGGTCTTGTGAGAAGGCGGGTAGCCAAGGGACGTCTCCAATCTTCCTGACGAGTGACGGCATATAGTCCATCGGTGCGAGCCATCCGTTGAGAAGACAACAAAAGGGTAGGAGAAAAATCGCGGGTTGACCAGGCCTTTCCATCCAAAGAGAAGACATAAGCATATTTAAAATTCGGATTATACAGAACCAACTCATTATAGGCAGGGAGATGAATCATAAACGATACCCCTGCGAGGTATTGGGCAAAGGCATTCTCATCATCCTGAAGCAAAAGAGAGAGGCAGGTCGTTTCACGACCATAAAGCCACATCACTCCGGCATCCGAGAGATACACCATTCCTCCTCCGGCAGGAATAACGGGTGTATCGGGTAAAATGAGGTCTCGATTCAACGGGACAATGCGGGCGTATAAAATCTCTCCGGAACCGCTTTCCGCGACATAAATCCCGTTATCAGTAAAAATATGCAAGGGATAATCCCCGAAACGTCCTTCGGAAAGCTGTTCCACCCCGGTAGCCAACTGCCGAATCATTCCTGCATCAATAGTATACACCTGTTGGGGATCGAAATAATACATATTGTCATCTTTGGAGACATACAAAACCTTGCGGGACAAAAAGCGGTCATTGGGTTCCGGTACTTCCGTAACAGATGGCAAAGGGGTATAATGCACTGCTTCGATATCATTATAGGCATAAGCAATATTATTGGCATAAGCGGGGGTTAATTCTACCGACCAGATACGAACCGTCTTTTCAGGGGTATAAAGGAAAATCTCGATTCGTTCAGCCCGGGCATCCGGATACGAAATAAATTCCGGAAGATAAGCATACAACAAGTTTCCGGGCGGTTTATTCAAGAGGAAGGCATTTTGAGTCAAACGGGTAATGTATTGGTTCCCGTCAGCATTCAAAGTAACCTGTATGTAATATTTTCCATTTTCCACACTTCTTCGGACATCATACCCGTCGGGCAGTTCCCCGGTTTGATAAGGCATACGCTGCAAGGATGGAGAAAATATAAACTGAGCGCTATAAGTATGCAAGCGATTGTTGTAGTAATATTTATACAAGGAACGGAACTGATGGGAAGAGTAATTGGCTGCATAGACAGGTTGTGTTTCCACCGTTTCAAAATGGTCTTTCCCGGTAAGAGTAATGGAAGTAGCCGTCAAATCCAATTCCGCAATCTCATAAAAAGGAGTTTCCGGCAATGTTTTCGCTTCGTCATTGGCTACAATTTCAGAGCTGTAACGGGCGATACGCAATCCTCCATCTCCATCAATCCCATTGTCATAAATGGTTTCCACAGGAATCTCGTTGCGTTCATCTCCCAACTTATCCCACAGACACAAAGGGGTATTACGGGTAGCACAGACAACCAACTTGGAGAAAAGCGGCGTATCTTTCACACTTTCATCCACAGAGAAATAAATATAGGGAGAAACGGCGGTCAATCGTTGATAATATTCGGCAATACGGGCATTGTCCCCATAAGATACCTTTCTGTAAAAAGTAGTATTGTCCGGATTCCGATAATTCACAGCCCGTATCTCACTCATTTTGACAATCGAACCGTCAAACATTTTATATCCGAGAAAAAACAGGAACGTGCCCTGAATATACGTATTATCGGTCAGATAAGTATTATAAACGAAATCACGTCGCAACACCTCCCAGGTATGTATGTCGGTCCTGATTGTAGCCAACAAGGTAGATTTATGTCCGGGAGCCAGATCGGGATGCACATCCACCGTATCTGTGGATAACTCCCGTAGAGTAACCGAATGGATGACCGGAGGGGAGATTGCATTCATGTCAAACTCATAGTAAGCTTTTTTTTCAGCATCATAAACAAAAGTAGTGTCGTAAACGGGTTGTTGTTCATTTTCAGGATTTTCATAACACAGATTCAAGACATTTCCCTGTGCCGCCAACAAAGGGGACAATCCTTCCGGAAGGTCATGTAACTTCTGTAGCTGTAAGAAGATTCCATCCTCCTGCAATTCAGAACGCCACAAAGTATTTCCCGAACGAGTGATGTACTGTTGCTCCGGCAGTATTTCATGACGGAACAACACACTGTTTTCCTCATCCGTTATCACCTGTTCGCAGACCGGTTCACAGACGTTGTGCCACTCACCGTTCCGATAACGTAAGTTATGTAATGTTTCACAATAGCCGTCAGGGACAGCCCGATCTCCTGAAGCAGTATTCAGTCCGGCAATCCGAACCACACTTTGTTTTCTTTCTCCCATATTCTGTTTCACTTTTAAAGCCAAAGATAGGGCTACTTTAATCCTACGTTCTACTTGAAAAGGGACGGAACAGGACACTTTGAACAGAAACAGGTAAGAATCGCATAAAAAAAATTAAAATCATTCCCCAATATTTATCCAGCCCCTTAAAAGGAATCACTCTCATACAAAAATTCCCCATATACAATACATCTCTGTAAAGACAAACTCGAAAACTTCATATGTATTTACCTGCATCCGATTTCACTCTATTGGAAGGATACAGAATGCATCTCAGCAAAAACGAACTTAAAAACTTCATTTTCGTTTGTTTTTACAGCCAACTTTTTCTATATTTGTAACATTGAACCTTAAAGAAAGATAAAATTAAGCATACATACGGGGGGATTCTCTTTCAGGTTTATATTTTTTGAAGGGCAACTGTTTTAGCAAGATATTTAACCCAAACGATACATCCATTTCAGAAAAAAATTGCTTATGAAAAGGAGATGTTTTCCCTTCATACTATTTCTATTGTTTGCATTATACTCATGCAACACCTACCAATCTCCCGGTCCAATAACCAGTGCAGACAGCTTGGTCTATGTTGCATTAACCGGAGATTCCAAAATTTCCGTTCTTTCCTCACCGACAGGCAAAGTCATTGACCGTTTTTCTATTCCAGGTCCTGTTCATGGCATTCTTGCCCAAGAAGATAAACTATATGTTGCTTATGGGGAAGCCGCAGGGATGATTGACGTGATTGCCAGGGACGGTCTGAAAAAAGAGATCAGCTACCCCGTTGGACATACCCCTGTCTCAATAGCCAGAAAAGGAGACAAAATATATGTTGCCAACCGCTTTTCAGCAACCGTTTCCGTCATTAACACAAACACCGGAGAACAGAAACAAATCGAGGTTATTCGGGAGCCGAAATCTCTTCAAGTCACTCCCGGCAACCGATTAATCGTTGCTAATTTTTTACCCGCTTCTCCATCAACAAGCGGACACGTTGCTGCCGAAATTTCCATCATCGATACGGAAAAAGAGGTCCTGATCGGTCATGTATCACTACCCAACGGGTCCCAGTCCGTAGAAGACATAGCCTTATCTCCGGACGGGAAATATGCTTATTTCACCCACCTTATCTCCCGTTACGGCCTGCCCATCACCCAATTGGACCGAGGATGGGTAAACTCCAACTGTCTTTCCGTCATGAACCTCGATTCCTTAAAAATAGAAGCAACCTTATTACTTGACGATGTAGATTGCGGAGCAGCCAATCCAAAAGGTATCGTAGCTACCCCCTCCTCCCTGTATATTGCCGTCAGCGGCACCCATGAACTCATGGAAATCGACAGAGTGAACATGCACGAAAGAATTGACTCCGTACTGAAAGGGGAACATGACTCTACGTATATAAAAAGCATTGAAGAGTTGAAAACAGACCTTTCCTTTTTAAAAGGGATAAAAAAACGTTATTCTCTTTCCTCCCTTTCTCCTCAGGACATCACCCTGTGTAACGGGAAGCTATATGTAAGTTGCCGGTTTACTCCTACCGTAGAAGTTTTTGACGGGACACATCTTGAGACCATATATTTGGGGTCCCCCGAAACAATGAACAGTGAAAGACGGGGAGAATTTGCTTTTCAAGATGCCTCCCTATGCTATCAAGGGTGGCAAAGCTGCGCCTCCTGCCATCCAGATGGACGGATGGATGGTTTGAATTGGGACCAACTGAATGATGGTATGGGGAATCCAAAAAATACAAAATCCATGTTGTTTTCTCACGTCACTCCCCCCTCGATGATTACAGGAATCCGGGAATCGGCAGAAGTGGCTGTAAGGAAAGGAATCACCCATATTTTGGGAACGGAACCGGATGAATCAACCGCTTCCGACATTGACGCTTATCTCAAATCCCTGACACCGGTAGAAAGTCCCCACCGAATCAACGGACGTTTAACCCCCTCAGCGAAAAAAGGGAAACGTATTTTTGAACAGGCAGGATGTGCAGAATGCCACAGCGGGAAATATTATACAGACCAGAAAAAACACGATGTAGGAATAGATCCTTCAAAAACCTTGTACGATACCCCTACCCTACATGAAATCTGGCGTACAGCTCCCTATCTTTACGACGGTCGTGCCCTCACCATACAAGAAGTGCTGACCCAATACAATCAGGAAGACAAACATGGCAAAACCAGTAATCTGAATCAGGAAGAACTCAATCATCTAACCGAATACATACTATCGCTATGAACAAGTTAAAGAACTGTTTTTACATATTTTGCATGATTCTTACCACCATATCATGCAAAAATGAGGTTTCCTACAAGATAGTCGAAACCTATATCCCTACCGAAAAGGAAAGGGCAGTCTGGGATTCCCTGCTTGACAAGGGTATTGAACAATTGGTATTCGTAAAACGTTACACCTACAATTCCAACCACTATTATACCGAATACCTGAACAGTAGTTGGATGCCGGGAGGCAACCTCTATATCCTCTCCCTGAGAGACGGGACGGTAAAAGAGCTGGTTCCCGAATTGAACGGAGGAGTATTCGGGAAATTCGACATCTCTTACGATGCCCAAAAAGTTGTATTTGCGTATAAAGCCTCCCCGGAAATCGGTTACCGCATCTACGAAGTGGGCATTGACGGAAACCATCTGAAACAACTGACTTTCTCTCCGGAAGACGAAGCGGATATTGTAAAGAAATATGCCTTATGGGGTTATCATCATGGAACGGAAGACCTTGATCCCTGCTACCTTCCGGATGGAGGAATCGCGTTTATCTCCACCCGTTGCCGATATGGTACGTTGTGCGACGGTCCGGACCTTTTCACCTCTACGGTCATGTATCGTATGGACGGGGACGGAAGCCACATGAAACAGTTGTCCTACGGTTCCGTTTCGGAAAACACCCCATGTGTTCTTCCGGACGGAAGAATTATGTACACCCGTTGGGAATATGTGGATAAAGGAGCCGTTGCCGTAAAATGTTTGTGGGCAATGATGCCGGATGGCAGCGGTTCTTCCGAAATATATGGAAATGACATCAATTTTCCGACTACGATGATTATGGGACGTCCCATTCCCGGAACCATCAACGAATACGTATTTACAGGCACCCCTCACTTCCCCCAAAATTGTGTTGGTACTATTGTACGAATCGATATGAACGAGGATATCCGGACGAAAAACCCGATGACTTACATTACTCCCGATACCGATATCAAGGACGAAGGAGGCTTCCATTTCCGGGATTCTGTAAGCGGGGAATGGATAGCTGACGGCTGGGGCCACGGACCTCTGTTTCGGGAGAGTTATCCATTGTCCCGTACGGAATTTATCGTATCCCATAAGCCGGCCGGATTCAATTTCATCGACTCAGCAGCCTACGATATCTATCTGTTGCATGAAGGCGGTTCGGTAAATTCCATCTATCAGGATGATACCATCTCCTGTTTCAACCCAATGCCTTTAATCAAGCGCACCGTTCCTCCGGTTATCTCTTCAAAATTAAACGATTCCTTAGCGCGCAGCAACAAGGCGGAATGTATCATTTCAGACGTTTACAAAGGGTTAAGTGGAATCAAACGAGGAGAAGTCAAATACATTCGGGTTCTAGAACAAGTTCCTCGTCCCTGGGGAGCAAGACGTTTCTATGGAGGAGACGAATACGACCAGCAGCACGCCGTTATCAGTAAGGATACCCATTTAGGATTAAAAGTACAACATGGGATTGTACAGGTTGAATCCGACGGTTCTGCACGATTTCTTGTTCCTGCCAACAAAAACATATTCTTTCAGGTTCTGGACAGCAATTACATGGCCCTTCAAACAGAAAGAACGTTCGTCAATTTCATGCCGGGAGAGATACGAAGTTGCATCGGTTGTCACGAGACTACACGCCAAACCCCTCATACAGACAGTCGTCAAACCCCATTGGCCATGCTGAAAGCAGCTGTCGTTCCCCAAAAACAACCGGGAGATTCTGTTGCCCGAAAAACGTTAAGTTATGCGGCTGATGTACAACCTGTATGGGACAAACATTGCATTTCCTGTCATTCCGGAACACACCCGGCAGGAAAACTGAACCTTTCGGGAGAACTAACCACATTGTTTAATGTTTCGTATGAAAATCTGGTTCCAGAAAGGAGACGCGGCTATTATGACCGGGGAGTATTGGGTCCGGTAATTGGAGAGAACCATCCGAAAACCGGAAACATACACTATCTTCCTCCCAAATCATTAGGTTCACATGCAAGTATTCTGGTAGCCATGCTTTCAGACGGGAAGGTTGTTTTACAGGATTCGATGGCCCGTATTCGTTCTCAAAAGCTTGCCGTTACTCACAAAAAAATCAAGTTAACTCAAGAAGAGATGTTAAAAATCACCAATTGGGTAGATACCAACTGCCAATATTATGGTTCATACTACGGCAAACGGAATCTTGCATATAAAGATTTGGAAGATTTCAGAACCGAATACGGTTACGAGACAGCTGTTTCTCCCGAAGCTCCTGTTCCTGCAATCATTGCACAAAAATAAGAGACACAAAACATCGTAATTCCATTTTTTGTTGTTCTTATTTCCCGGAGTTATCATAAACAAGCATCTGCAATATAATTGGTAAAATACAAATATGACATTCAAAAAGGGTTGCGTCAAGTTTTCTTTTGGCACAACCCTTTTTTAATGAATAAAAACAATCTTTAAGAATAAAGAGGAAGATTGTTTTTGTAAATGACTTAATCCGAACTCCGAGAAATACACACAGAAATACACAATAAGGGTACAACGACAACAACACTTCTGTTTTCACTTGCTTTTTTACTCAATAATAAGGATAATCTCTCTTTTTCGAATCGTATTTCTCTTTCCAAGGCATTTTACAGTCCGTTTTCAACAAACCCCGATAATCATCAAACAATAAAACAAAATAAAGAAAACGGAAGGTAAAAAGGGGGAAAGTGGAGATAGAAATAGAGATAGAGATAGAGATAGAAGCAAAGGCAGAAAAGGAATCGAAATAACAAGGGTAACAAGGGTAACAGAGATAACAGATATAACAGGGCAGGATAAGAACAACAGGGATAAAACAGGGATAAAACAGCAATAGGCAGAGCAATACAGTAAAATTCCTTCC
>CASFOM010000047.1 GCA_949296295.1 uncultured Alistipes sp.
AGGTAAAATATGAGACTATGCCGGAATATTCCGGGGATATCAAGAAATTCAGTGCAGAGTTGAGAGTTCCTTATGCTCCGGAAGAAACAAGTTATCATTTCAATTTTTATTTTGGACCGAACAGTTATGTTGCCTTGAAACAATACGATGAACATTTCCAAAAATTAATCCCGCTTGGATGGGGTATTTTTGGATGGATTAATCGTTTTATAGTAATTCCAACCTTTAATTTCTTGGGGAAATATATTTCTAATTACGGATGGATAATCTTAATATTAACCGTTTTTATCAAATTATTGATTTTCCCATTTACCTACAAGTCATATCTCTCCATGGCCAAAATGCGGTTGTTGAAACCGGAATTAGATGCCATCAATCAAAAATTCCCGAATCGGGAAGATGCTATGAAAAAGCAACAGGCAATGATGGAATTATATCGACGGGCAGGAGTTAGTCCTATGGGAGGCTGTTTACCGTTATTATTCCAATTTCCTGTATTAATCGCTATGTTCCGATTCTTCCCCGCTTCTATTGAATTGAGGGGAGAACATTTCCTCTGGGCTCAGGATTTGTCTTCATACGACAGTATTCTTAACTTACCTTTTTCCATCCCTTTTTATGGGAATCATGTAAGTCTATTTGCTCTATTGATGGGACTTTCCCTTTTTGCTGCCTCTAAAATCAATTTTGCTCAAAATAGTGCAAGTTCTTCTCAAATGCCAGGAATGACTTTTATGACTCTTTATCTCATGCCCATCATGATGATTCTCTGGTTTAACAATTATGCCAGTGGTTTGAGTTATTACTACTTCTTGTCCAACTTGATTACTATTGTACAGTCATTTGTTTTCAGACGTTGTGTCAGTGATGAAAAGTTACATCAACAGATGAAAGATAATGCCAAAAAACCGCGTAAAAAGAGTAAATGGCAGGCTCGTTATGAAGAAATGATAAGACAACAGCAAGAATTAGCGAGACAACAACAAAAACAACAAAGGAAAAGATAATTTAAAATAAAAGAAGAAACTTTAACAAGATGATTACTTTTTTAATATGTTTATTTTTATTGGTCGTAGCCTACTTTACGTACGGGAAATATATTGAAAAAGTATTCAAAGTGGATTATACTCGTGCAACCCCATCAAAGACACAATTTGATGGGGTTGATTATGTCCCTATGCCACTTTGGAAAACTTTTTTTATTCAGCTATTAAATATTGCTGGATTAGGACCAATATTCGGAGCTATTTTAGGAGCTACCTATGGGCCTGTTGCTTTCTTATGGATTACAATAGGAGGTATTTTCATGGGGGCAGTACAGGATTATGCGTCTGGTATGATTTCCGTATTCAACAAAGGGATGAGTTTCCCTGAAATTGTCGGGAAATATATGGGAATTACTACCCAACAAATCATGCGGGTTTTTACCGTATTCTTCATGATTTTGGTGGGTACTATCTTTATGACAGGCCCGGCAGGTATTTTGGAAGAATTAACCTCTTATGACAAAACTATTTGGTTGTGGATTATTGTAGCCTATTATTTATTGGCATCTATTTTACCTATTGATAAATTAATCGGTAAAATTTATCCTGCTTTTAGCGTTATTCTACTGTTTATGGCTCTTTCCATGTTGGTAGTCGTTTTAGTGGGTGATTTCAATATGGTAGAGTTGAATGGAGATACTTTTAAAAACATGCATGATACTCCAGATAAATTTCCCATTTTTCCTACCCTTTTTATTACAATTGCTTGTGGTGCTTTATCAGGATTTCACGCTACACAATCTCCTATGATGGCCCGTTGTCTGAATAATGAAAAGGAAGGACGTCCGATCTTTTTCGGAGCCATGATTGCTGAAAGTATTATTGCTTTAATATGGGCCGGTATAGCCATGTGTTTTTATGGAGGCGTTGAACAACTAAATGAAGTAGTTGTTCAAACTAAAGGAGATGCCGGAGTTATTGTTGCTCAAATTACCCGGAGTACCTTAGGGCAAATAGGTAGTGCCATAGCTATATTGGGAGTCGTTATAGCTTCTATAACGAGTGGAGACTCAAGCTTTCGTGCAGCTCGTATGATGGTAGCCGATTTCATGAAAATAGAGCAAAAACAGATTCTACGAAGAATATACATCTGCTTACCCATCTTTGCAATAGCCATTGTTATAGCTCATGTTAATTTCGATGTAATTTGGCGTTATTTTGCCTGGGGTAATCAAGTACTGGCAACTATTGCATTATGGAGTGTAACCTATTATTTGGTATATACTCGAAATAAATATATTCTCTCTTTAGTACCGGCATTATTCATTACTTATATTGTCTGTACCTATATTTTCTCCGATTATGGATTTGGATTAGGTCATACAGGTTCTTCTTTAGCTTCTGGCGCCATTTCCTTAATTGCTTTGGCCGCATTCTTTTTACAGAAAAAGAGAATAGAACGCTCTTTAGCTAAATAAAAATTATTGAGAATTTCCAAACGATAATAATAAATCAAGAAGGCAGTCTCACAATTAAAGTATTCCCAAAAAGTTTTTATCGAAGAGTATTTTATTTGAGGCTGCCTTCTTGACTATAATGTATCAGAGTTATTCCAAGACCTGATAAAGTTTTACATAAATAGTAAATTCATATTTAGAACACAATACAACTGTTGGCCATGATAACATCCAAGATTAACTATTATTTATTGTATTTTAATTTCACTTTTACAGGATTATGATCTGATAAAAACATCCCATCTATTGGTTGATCTATAATTTTATTTTCTAAAACAGTCAATTCCTGAGAAATCAAGATAAAATCAATAATCCCTTCTTTTATTTTACCATAATTATGGTAAGTTACATCACTCCCTTTTTTCTTAACAGCACAATCTCTACTATTTCTCAAGTTTCCCATATTTAACAAATATTGAATAGGAGCATCTTCAACAGTAGCATTCAAATCACCGGAAACAATAACGGGATAACCGGAAGCAATGGACTTTATCCGTTCAACCAATAATTTGGCACTGTTCATCCTTGCTTTTTTCCCTTGATGGTCAAAATGAGTATTAAAAACATACAAAATTTTATCGTTTTTCTTATCCTTCAATTTAGCCCAACTTACTACACGTTTACAAGCAGCATCCCATCCCATAGAAGGACGGGAAGGTGTTTCGCTAAGCCAAAAAGTAGCACTGTCTAAAACGTCAAAACGGCTTCTATCATAATATAAAGCAGAAAATTCTCCTTCAGATTTTCCATCATCACGACCAACCCCTATTCTTCCATAATCATACAAGATAGAATCAAAAAATTGGACTTGATGAATCAAAGCTTCTTGTAATCCTAACAAATCAGGTTTTTCTTTTTTCAACATAATTGCAGCAGCACTTTTTCTCGCAGCCCAATAAAAAGGTGCATCGGATTCATTATCATACCGAATATTATACGTCATAGCCGTAAAAGTTTGTGCATAGGTCGCATAAGTTATCACCATACACAAAATCGACAGAAAAAATTTTCTCATTTTTAAATGTTTATTTTTGTTTGATTTATTCCGTAATAATCATATCTCCTATATAATATCTTCTATGACCATCATCTCCTTCGTAAGGCAATTCGAAGATCGGAGTTCCATTTTTACTTCCTACTGATACATATAATTTATAGGTTCCAGGATGACAAGCTCTAAAAAAAACACCTGCTTTATCTGCATAACGTGGAGCAATCCGAAACATAAAAGAAGAGGATTGAACTACGGGACTTCCCGCACTTGACACTTTTAAATTCCTCATATTCAATGATTCATCTACCAATACAGATACAATTCCTCCTTTTTCATCTTTTAGAGTAAAACACCCATGCCCTCCAGGATAACAAGGAGCTACTCCACCATTACTCCACTCCGTATTTATAGAAAATGCTTCTCCCATTTTTACGGTACGGGGCCACGACACTTTATTTAACAATAACCGGTATCCCATACGTCTATTAATTCTGTCAATGACCTCTCTATTATCATTCAACAATACTCGAGGCCACCAATGTATCGACATAAAAGAGGCATGATAATCTTCTATGGATTGTAATAATAAATCTTTATCCCAGGCTTTCTTATCTACAGAACCTTGATAATGTTCATGTTCAAGAATAACAGGCATCGTTGGCCAGAAAAGTTGTGCCATTTCACTATGATACCAGTGACGAGGATAAGGTTGAACCAAAATACTATCATCCCGTATGGTTACTCCCTGAGAAAAAGCATAATCAGTAATAGGAAACCTTTTCCCCGGTTGATCATGACCAGCATAATCATCAGAAATACATAATTGAGTATGTTTAAAATGACGGCAATAAAGATTTATATGTTTCTTTTGTATTTCCAATCCCCATGTATGCCCATGCTTCGGAGTCGTCATGACCGTATGACCTTCTCCCCACATTCCAAAATGGCCAATATCAACAAAAACAACTTGAGGATCCTGGTCATAACGTGCAGCCATAGCTTGAACAAAATTCTCCACTTTTTCTAAGAAAATGGGATCATTATAATCTGGTTCAAAGATATTGCCATCAACATCATATCCTTTAGCTCCGCATTTAAAAACCCACTCAGGGGTAGCATAATATAACCAGCTTTCCGTAGCACTTATTCGAAAAGCGACATATTTCCCCTTATCCTTCCAACGTTGGGCAGGAGTATCCAATAATTCCCAAACAAATTTTCCTTCTTCCGGTTCAACAAATGCCCAAGGGACCCGAAGATATACAGTACTCAATCCGGGAAAATCATCTACCGTATCTGAAGGTTCCAAACGGGAACCATAATTATTCAAAATATTAGAATAAAAATGCATGGTCCATCCCATTTGTGGATTAATCAAGGCTCTATCATGAGCTTGTGGTATTAGAGAATAAAGATGCTCACTAACACTCATTTCTCCATTCACTCTACTCGGCAAAGTCCATTGAGAAGAAGAAGGTATCCATCCAAATCCAGAATAAGGAGTAGCCAAAGCAGCTGTCAATAATCCAGTACTTCGTAAAAAATCTTTACGGTTAATTTTTTTCATGATTCCAATATTGGGTTAGTTGGTTACTCAAATATAGTAAAAAGATTTAGCAAAAAAAAGTAACGTATCATCATTACGAACTACTCCAAAATTCAAACTTAGTCTTTTGTCAGGACAAACTCACATAATACTATCTTTAAATATATTACTTATATTTACATTAACATAATATTCAAAAGAAATCCATACCATTATCAATAGTTATATTATCATCTGAATTCAAATTAAATTATTCACGTAAGGCACCTGTCATCCTCAATACTTTCTTTTTACTAATCTTAATATAGTTTAAGGGGGTTGGTCAAATTTTCATTTTGACACAACCCCCTTACAAATGATAAATGTCTATTTTACTTATTCTTTTTTGCTATAATCCATTGCAGCAAAACGTTGGTAAGTAGAATATCTCCATTTTGCATTTTCTTCTGATGCAGCAAACAATTCTTTTGCTTCAGCAGGGAATGCTTTTAACAATGAGGTATAACGTACTTCGTTATTGATAAATGCTTGGAAGTTTTCCCAATTAGGTTCTTTTGAATCCAAAGTAAATGGATTCTTCCCTTCTTCAATTAACGATGGATTATATCTCCACAAATGCCAATATCCGCATTCTACCGCTTTTTTCTCGGTTGCCTGAGAAATTCCCATACCACCTTTAATTCCATGATTAATACATGGAGCGTAAGCAATAATCAAGGAAGGACCATTAAAGGCTTCTGCTTCTTTGATAACCTGCAAATATTGATTATGGTTCGCCCCCATAGCAACCTGAGCGACATAAACATACCCATAGGTCATTGCCATTGCCCCCAAATCTTTTTTACGAACACGTTTTCCTGCAGAAGCGAACTTAGCTACGGCTCCAATAGGAGTAGATTTAGAAGACTGACCTCCGGTATTAGAATATACTTCAGTATCCAACACCAAAACATTTACGTTTTCTCCAGAAGCCAATACATGGTCCAAACCACCGTATCCAATATCATAAGCCCATCCGTCACCACCAAATATCCATACAGATTTCTTAACGAGATATTGCTTCAACTCTAAAATTTCCTTGCAATATTTGCAATCACATTTTTCTGCCAAAGGTAACAGACGAGCAGTTACTTCCTGACTCTTTGCAGCATCATTCATACCATCAATCCATTCCTGCATTACCGCTTTCAACTCATCGCTGCAGCAAGAACAACTACTGATAGCTTCACGCATAATATCTGCAAGTCTGTTTCGCAACGTTTCTACTCCCGTTTTAATACCCAATCCAAATTCTGCATTGTCTTCAAACAAGGAGTTTGCCCATGCAGGACCTTGTCCTTTTTCATTCGTACAATAAGGAGTCGATGGAGCGGAACCACCATAGATAGAAGAACATCCTGTTGCATTGGCAATCAACATACGATCCCCAAATAATTGGGTAATAGCTTTAATATAAGGAGTTTCACCACAACCGGCACAAGCGCCTGAGAATTCAAACAAAGGCTGAGCAAATTGGCTGTTTTTAACCGTTTTAAACTTATCAACCACTTGTTTGTATCCTACTTTGTTGTGCATATAATTCCAACGTTCAACTTCTGCATCACGTTGTTCTTCAAGAGGTTTCATTTGCAATGCCTTATTTGGAGCAGGACAAATGTTAGCGCAGTTACCACATCCCGTACAATCTAGAGGACTTACCTGTATCTTAAACATATATTCTTTAGTAGGCCCTACCCCTTTAATCATAGGAGTACCAGCAGGTGCTGCAGCAGCTTCTTCGGCAGTCATCAGGAACGGACGAATAGCAGCATGAGGACATACATAAGCACATTGATTACATTGGATACAATTATCAGCCTGCCATTCCGGAATATTGACAGCGACACCACGTTTTTCATATTGAGAAGTACCTGCATCCCAAGTACCATCTTCTCTACCCGTAAATGCACTAACAGGAAGGTCATCTCCTTTCAATGCGTTAATAGGTTCTACTATTTTTGCAATGAATTCAGGAACATCTTGAGCAGGAGCTGGAGTTACCGTAATAGAAGCCCATTCAGCCGGTACATCTATTTTTTGCACATCAGCTCCTCGTTCTACGGCAGCATAGTTTTTATTGACAACATCCTCTCCTTTTTTACCATAAGATTTATAAATGGCCTTTTTCATGTGTTCAACAGCATCATCATAAGGAATCACACCGGATACTTTGAAGAAGGCACTCTGCATAATCGTATTGGTACGAGATCCCAAACCTAATTCTGCAGCTATCTTTGTTGCATTGATGATATAGAAATTGATTTTATGTTCTGCCATATATTTTTTCATATCATCCGGCAGATGTTTTTTCGTAGTTTCTACATCCCATACGCTGTTTAACAAGAAGGTTCCCCCATCTTTCAATCCTTTTAACAGGTCATATTTTCCCAAATAAGCAGGTACATGGCATGCTACAAAATCGGGAGTAGTAACCAAATAAGGAGACCGTATCTTATTATCCCCGAAACGCAAATGAGATGAAGTATATCCTCCTGATTTCTTAGAATCGTAGGAGAAATATGCCTGACAATATTTATCAGTTGTTTCTCCAATAATTTTAATGGAGTTTTTATTAGCACCTACGGTTCCGTCAGATCCTAAACCGATGAAACGAGCTTCGAACAATCCTTTATGTTGCAAATCAAGTTCCGGACCTACAGGCAATGATTTGAATGTTACATCATCAACAATACCTACCGTAAATTGATCCTTGGGTTCAGCCTGTTTCAAATTATCATAAACAGCCAATATTTGAGCTGGAGTAGTATCTTTGGAAGACAAACCATAAATACCGCCAATAATCATTGGCGCATTCTTTTGTCCATAGAATACATTTTTAACATCCAAGAAAAGAGGTTGTCCTGCAGCCCCTGGTTCTTTCGTACGATCAAGAACACAAATACGTTTTACAGAAGCAGGGATAGCCTTCATGAAATGTTTTGCAGAGAAAGGACGGTACAAATGTACGGATACCAACCCAACTTTTTCTCCTTTAGCATTTAGGTAATCGATGGTTTCCTTAATGGTTTCCGTAACAGAACCTATTGCAATAATGATGTTTTCTGCATTTTCTGCTCCATAATATACAAAAGGAGCATATTCTCGCCCTGTAATTTTGCTGATTTCAGCCATATATGCAGCTACCATATCAGGTACAGCATCATAGAAACGGTTAGAAGCCTCACGAG